>CAZVIQ010000008.1:0-24063 GCA_964626795.1 uncultured Muribaculaceae bacterium | reverse complement strand
GAAGTAAAAATATAAAAATTATTTCCCGGGAAATAATTTTTTTGACGTTTGCTTATCATTATATTTACTTGATTTAGCATTTATGCTATAATCTTTACGCAAAGAAGGGGATAATCTATGGAAGACACAATTGTAGCGATAGCCACTGCTGTGGGCATTAGTGCACTTAATATAATAAAAGTAAGTGGAAAAGAATCAATAAAAATAGTTGACAGTGTATTTAAAGGAAAAGATTTAACTAAAGTTGATAGTCATACTGTTAATTATGGTTTTATTATTGATAAAAATGAAAAAATAGATGAAGTATTAATAAGTGTTTTTAAATCTCCAAAGTCATATACTACTGAAGATGTTGTAGAAATTAGCTGTCATGGAGGAATAACTGCTACAAATAAAATACTTGAATTATTAATTGAAAAAGGCTGTAGATTAGCAGAACCCGGAGAATTTCTAAAACGCGCATTTTTAGGTGGCAGAATAGATCTTATAGAGGCTGAATCAGTAGGAGATTTAATAAGTGCTAAAACAGATGAGGCAAGAAAGATTTCAATGAATGGAATTGAAGGAAAAATCTCAGAATTAATTAATAATCTTAGAGAAGAAATAATCTCTTTAATAGCGAATATAGAAGTAAATATTGATTACCCAGAATATGAAGATGCAGTGTTGGTTACTAATAAATTAATTAAAGAAAAAACTAAGAAAATTAAAGAAAAATTAAAAGAAATAATAGAAAAAAGTGAAAATAACAAGATAATTTTAAACGGAATTAAAGTTGGAATAATAGGTTCACCAAATGTAGGGAAAAGTAGTTTATTAAATGCCTTAATTGAGGAAGAAAAAGCGATTGTTACTAATATTGAGGGAACTACAAGAGATATAGTTGAAGGTAGTATTATTTTAAATGGTATAGAAGTTAAATTAATTGATACTGCTGGAATAAGAAAAACAGAAGATCTTGTAGAGAAAATTGGTATGAAAAAGAGTTTTGAAATTATTGATTCTTCGGATTTAGTACTATTTGTATTAGATAATAATAAAAAACTAAATAAAGAAGAGGAAGAATTATTAAATAAAATAGATAAAAAGAAATTAATTGTTCTAATAAATAAAATAGATTTAGAAAGAAAAATAGATATATCGGCTTTAAAAGCTTATAAAGTGGTAGAAATATCATTAAAAGAAAATATAGGAATAGATAAATTAAAAAAAGAGATAAGTAGCTTATTTAATATAAATAAAATAGAAAAAGATTATACTTATTTAACAAATGCAAGACAGATAGGCTTATTAAAAAATGGAGTAAATATTATAAAAGATATAGAAACTGCACTAGATGAAGAAATGGAAGTAGATTTGATAGAAATAGATATAAAATCTTTATGGGAAACACTTGGAGAGATAACAGGTGCGACATATAAAGAAGAATTACTTGATGAAATATTCAGTAAATTTTGTTTAGGAAAGTAAAGTGGTATAGATGAAATATGACGTTATTGTTGTTGGCGGAGGACATGCTGGTTGTGAAGCATCTTTAGCGTGTGCAAGATTAGGAAATAAAACACTTTTAATAACAGGAAATATTGATAATATTGCAGATATGCCGTGTAATCCTTCTATAGGAGGAAGCGCTAAAGGTGTTGTTGTCAGAGAAATCGATGCATTAGGCGGAGAAATGGGAATAAATACTGATAAAGCTTTATTACAGATCAAAATGCTTAATGTAAAAAAAGGCCCTGGAGTAAGATCTCTAAGAGCACAAGCAGATAAAACAAAGTATCCTTTAGAAATGATAAATACTTTAAAAAATCAAAAAAATTTAGATATTTTAGAAGATTTAGCGAAAGAAATAATAGTTGAAAAATGTGTTTTAAAAGGAATCATTACTGAAAGTGGTAAAAAAATAAATACTAAGAAAGCAATTCTTACAACAGGAACTTATTTAAATTCAAATGTTTTAGTAGCGCACACTACAAAAAAAGAAGGACCACATGGAGAGAAGACAAGTTTATATCTTAGTAAAAGTCTAGAAAAGGAAGGACTTAAAATAATAAGACTTAAAACCGGAACGCCTCCAAGAGTTGATAAAAATTCTATTGATTTTACTAGAATGTCAGTGGAAAATGGAGATAATTATCCATTAAGTTTTAGTAATTTTTATAAACCTATATATAATATCGAAGAACAAACACCATGTTATTTAACATATACAAATAAAGAAACACACCAAATAATACTTGATAACCTTGAAAAATGTGCTTTATATGGTGGAATGATAAAAGGTGTTGGTCCTAGATACTGTCCTTCAGTTGAAGATAAAATAGTTAAGTTTAGAGATAAAGAAAGGCATCAGATATTTTTAGAACCTCAAAGAGATGGTGGAGATGACTACTATGTTGCAGGTTTTTCAACAACAATGCCTCATGAAATTCAAGATAAATTACTTAAAACTATAAAAGGTCTTGAAAATGTTAAAATACTTAAATATGGTTATGCTATCGAATATGATGCAGTAGATCCGGTTGAGTTAAACTTTTCTCTTGAAACTAAAAAGATAAAAGGATTATATCTTGCTGGACAAATAAATGGAACCAGTGGATATGAAGAAGCTGCGGCACAAGGACTAATAGCAGGAATAAACGCATCTTTATCTTTAAAAAACAGAGAACCAATAATTTTAAAAAGAAATGAAGCTTACATTGGAGTATTAATTGATGATTTAATAAATAAAGGTATAACAGAACCATATAGGTTATTAACATCAAGAGCAGAATTTAGATTACTTCTAAGACATGATAATGCCTCTATTAGATTAACTGAAATCGGAAGAGAAGTAGGACTTATAAATGGCGAAAAATATAATATTTTTAAAGAAAAATTATATAAAATTGAAGAACTTGAAAGTGTTTTAAAGACTAAGTATATTTCAAGTATTAAAATAGAAGAATATTTTAAAGGAAAAATTAAAATTAATACTAAAATTTTAGCACTTGAACTCTTAAAGAGACCAGAAATAGAGATAAAAGATATATTAAATATTTTAGAATTAAATTATGATGAAGAGATATCCACATATGTAGAAACCGCAATAAAATATAAAGGATATATTGAAAAAACCGAAAAAGAAGTAGAAAAATTATTAAAACTTGAAAACAAGAAAATTCCATTAGATATTAATTATGAAAAAGTAAGAAATATAGCTACTGAAGCGAGACAAAAGTTTTCAAAAATAAGACCCTTGACAATAGGACAGGCATCAAGAATAAGTGGAGTTAATCCTTCAGATATTACAATGCTTCTAGTGTATTTAAAAAAGGAATACTCATATGAATAAAGAAGAATTTATATTTGAATGTAAAAAATTAGGAATTATTATTACTGAAGAAAACATAAAAAAATTAGATACATATAGAAAACTTCTAGAAGAATGGAATAAATCTATTAATCTTACCAGCATAACCGAGGAAGAAGAAGTATATTTAAAACACTTTTATGATTCAATATGTTTGGTAAAAGCAGTTGATTTAAACGAAATCCTAACATTATGTGATTTAGGTACCGGAGCTGGTTTTCCAGGGATAGTTTTAAAAATATTATTTTCTGATTTAAAAGTGACTTTATTAGAACCTATTATAAAAAAATGTAAATTTTTAATAGAGGTAATAGATAAACTTAATTTAAAAAACGTTATAGTTGTTAATGATAGAGCGGAAAATTATGCAAAAAACAAAAGAGAATTTTATGATATAGTAACTTGCAGAGCGGTTTCTCATTTAAAAATAATCAGTGAACTTTCAATTCCAATGTTAAAAGTAAACGGATATTTTATACCTCTTAAAGGGATAATATCGGAAGAAATAAACGAAAGTGATAAAATTTTACAAAAATTAAATTCAAAAATTGAAACAATAATTGAATACAATTTACCTGTAGAAAACGCTAAAAGAACCATAATAAAAATAAAGAAAAACGGAAAGACATCTTTAGAATTCCCTAGAAATTATAGTATTATCAAAAAAGAAATTAAGAATAAAAAATAAGAGTAAAATTTAAAACCAATTTTACTTTTTTTCTTTAAAATAGTACTTGAAAAATATATTAAAATCGTATAGAATGTATATAGAATAGATTGGTGGATGTGATAAAAATGGATTTAGAAAAAGGGATAAAATTAGTTAATGTTGATGATATAATACCAAATAGGTTTCAACCAAGACTTGCATTTAATGAAAATGAATTGAATGAACTTGCTGAATCAATAAAACAGCATGGTGTAATTCAGCCTCTAGTTTTAAGACAAATAGGTGATAAATATGAAATTATTGCAGGAGAAAGAAGATATAAAGCTTCCTGTCTTGCAGGTCTTAGAGAAGTTCCAGCAGTTATAATGAATGTAGATGATGATAAAAGTGCTGAAATTGCAGTAGTAGAAAATATTCAAAGAAAAGATTTAACTGCAGTTGAAGAAGCTCAGTCATATAAAAAACTTTTAGATAAAGGTTTAACCCAAGAAGAACTTGCCACCAAATTAGGAGTTGCACAGCCAACTATTGCAAATAAAATAAGATTATTAGCATTAGATGAAGAAGTACAGCAAGCTTTGTTGTCAAATAAAATATCTGAAAGACATGCCAGAAGTATGTTACAGCTAGCTGATAAAAATATGCAAATCCAAATTCTTCATAAAGTTATGGAAGAAAGATTAACAGTTAAGCAGACAGATGAATTAATTAATAAAACATTAGGTAAATCTCCAGCGCCAAAAGAAGTAGCACCTAAAGAAGATATATTTAATTTAAACGTTGATAATATAAAAAATGAAGCAGAAAATTTATTTGAAACAGAACCGGTAAAATCATTTGATGATTTAATGAAAAAACAAGATGAAATTCCAGTAAGTAATCCAGTAGTAGAAAATACTCCTCAGGAAAACTATGAATTTATTCCTCGTGTTGAGCCTCCAAGACCTATAGAACCATTTAATGAAGCGCCAAAAGAAGAAACAACTATTATTAAGGACACTCCTGAAATACTTGATTTTGATGCAGATATTAAAGAACCTTTAATAATTCCTGAGATTGAATCTGTAAAACATGAAACAATTCCTTCTAATCAAATCATAGAAGAATTTAGAAGTCAAAAAGAAGAAGAAACACCTATAGAATCTATTGAACCTGAAGGAAATAGTTTAAGTGATGCGATTAAATCAACAAGAGATTTAAAAAGTGCATTAGCTGCTAAAGGATTTAGAGTTAATACAGAAGAGTTTGACTTTGAAGATATGTATCAAATAGTTATAAAGATACAAAAAGATTAAAAAACGACAAAGTACATTCTTGAAAAAGGAATAGTATAGTGATAAAATCATTCTACAGGATAGAGTGGTTTTTATATGAAGAAGTATAATATAAATTAATAGCAATAGGTGTATCAATAATAGGAATTGTAGTGATAGCAATTGTAGGTATTTCATATGCCTTCTTTACAGCTAATGTAACAGGTAATGAAAATGCAAAACAAACAGTCATAACTACAGCAGATTTAAGATTAGTATTTAATGATACAGATATATTAGATTTAAATAATGCATTACCGGTGAATTTATAAATGATGAAGTGGTATATATAAAAAAGTTTTATATTATTCGAGTAGTGTTCCAGCCAGAACGTCAACTGTTAGTTTAACTCCCACAGCAGAACACGAAAATATTATAATAAAAATTAATGACGAAGTTGTAGAATCTGGAAAGCAATATAGGGTTGATTTAAACTCGGGAATTAATAAAATATTAATAGTAACAACTTCAATCATAGATAATAGTCAACTTACATATGTTATTGAAGTAACTAGAGGCTATACAGTAGTAAAATACTGATTATTATCTTATAACTATTAATAATTTTTTTTCAGATAATTACTCTATAAATAAATTATTAAATGCATCATTAAATAAAGCAGGTTCTGTACCTTTTATATAATATAATAAGGTACTTTTACTGTTTGTGGTAAATTCTCCAGCTATAGGGTCTACAAGGCAGGTCGTAACTCCTTCAGGAATTTCATACCAGTTATTTTCTTTTTCACTTAATAAAGATTCGATTCCTTTGGCCCAAATTGTTTTATTTATTTTACTTTCAGCAACTGAAAGTTCAATGTTGTCATCATAGCCATTCCAGACCATTAATAATAAATCTTTGTTATAACCTATTGTCCAGTAATCAAATTCTGTACTACCACTTTTTATTGCGTATTTTTTAGTAAGAAGGTTATTTATGGAAAGCATTGTTGGAGAAGTATAATCAACAAAGTTATAATTATATGTATTAGAAAGCATTTCGTTTAAAATATATACTAGTTTACTGTTTAAAACAAGTTCTTCTTCATATTCATATTCGTAAAGAATATTATCATTTAAATCTGTTACTTTAGATATTAAATATGATTTATTTTTTATGCCGCTGTTTGCTAATGTTGAATAACCATTACTATAATCCATCATATTGATTTCTGTAGTTCCCAGAGGCAAAGAAGCATTTGCTTTAAGTTCAGTTTCAATTCCGGCTCTTTTAGCTGTCTCTACAAGTACATTTTCACCTAAAAATAAATGTGTTTTAACAGCAAATATATTATCTGAAAATGCTATCGCGGAGGCTAGTGATATTTTTTTATTAGCGTACCTGCTTCCTGCATTTTTAGGAGAATAAGTTTTACCGTCACTTAAATTAAATGTTGAAGGTTCACTTGTAAAAGTAGATGAGGCGGTAAATCCATTCTCTAATGCTGCATAATATAGTAAAGGTTTTATAGTAGATCCTACTTGTCTTTCAGCTTGAGATACACGATTAAACTGACTTTTTGTATAATCTAGTCCTCCAATTAAAGCAATAACCTTTCCGGTTGAAGGTTCAACTGCAAGAGTTCCAATTTGATAAAGAGAATCTTTATTCATTTCAGAAAGAACCACGTTTTCCAGTTTTTCTTGTGCCTTAATATCTAAGTTTGTATATATTTTAATTCCACCAGTTTTTATTAAAGATTCTGGTATTTCTTTTATAGTTTGTATTTCCTGCATTACGGCATCTTTATAATAATTAACACTTTCAAGCTTTTCAGAATCAGTTTTACCATAAAATTCAAGTTCTGTCGCATATATTTTATCTTTTTCATCTTTGGTTATATATTTATTTCTTACCATACTTTCTAAAACGGTATTTTGTCGTTCCTTAGTTTTTTCCAGATTATTAATTGGACTATAAAGCGAAGGATTTTTTGGTATACCCACAAGAATAGAAGCTTCCGCTAGAGAGAGATCACTTGCACTTTTGTTAAAATAATATTTACTTGCGCTTTCTATTCCATATATTCCACCATAATCTATAGTATTTAAATAACCTTCCAATATTTCGTCTTTACTGTTATGAACTTCCAGTTCAAAGGTTAAAAACGCTTCTTCAAACTTTCTTTTCCAAGTCTTGTCAAAAACCAGATACATATTTTTTATGTATTGCTGCGATATAGTTGATGCACCCTGATCCAGTGACCTGTTTTTTATATTAATAAGCATGGCTTTAATAATTCTTAAATAATCAAAGCCCTTATGACTGTAAAAATTCTTATCTTCGATAGAAATTGTTGCATCTATCGCATTTTTTGATATTTTCTCTATACCAATCCAGTCATCATTATCAACACTGTTATAAAACAGAGTATTGTTATTGTCATACATTTCAATTTGGTTAGCAAGTTTAATATCAATATTCGGTGTTATATATGCATACACATAAAAACCTGTTAATATTAAAACAAAACTTATCATAAAAAAACTAAATAATTTTATTAAAAAAGCAACTTTTTTCATCTATTCACCTATAAATCTAATAATATTATTTACTAAATTAATTAAAATATAACTTATATGAAATAAATATAAATATAGTGAATATAATAAAAAAGAAAAAAGTACTTGATTTTATTAAAAATATTAGTATAATTTAAAATGATTAAAAAAAAGGAGAGAAAACATGAAATTAAAAAACATAGAAAAATCTGAGTTGGAAATTATGCCTTATGACGACATTGCATATATAATTTTAAAAGAAAAAGGTAAAAAAATGAGAACTACTGACGTGTTTAAAATTATATGCGAAAACTTAGGATTAAGTGATAAGGAATATGAAGAGAAAATCGGAGATTTCTTTACTTTATTAGCAACAGAAAAGAGATTTATTCAGTTAGATAAAGGATTCTGGGATTTAAGAGAAAATCATCAGGTTAAAATAGAAATAAAGGATGACGATGAAACAGATGAAGAAATACTTGATGATGATATAGAAGAAATTAATGAAGATGAAGAATTTTATGATGATACAAAAGAAATTGATGATGATGAAGCTGATGATGATTTAAAGGGCTTTCTAATTGTAGATGAAAATGGAGACGAAACAGATCTTTAGCTTTTTTGATTAAATTTATTAATTAAAAGGAGAAAGAAATGGATAAAAGATTAGAACTTATAAAAGAAAGATATGAATATTTAACTGGGGAATTATCAAAACCTGAAGTATTTGAAAATTTTAATAAAATGAAAGAACTTTCTAAAGAAAGAACTTCAATCGAAGAAATAGTTAAAACACATGAAAGTTATATTAGAGTAAAATTAGATATAGAAACTGCAAAAGAAATGGCAAAAGATCCAGAAATGAGTGAATTTGCAATAAGCGAACTTGAAATATTAAACTTAAAAAAAGAAGAACTTGAAGCATCACTTCAAGTACTTTTGCTTCCTAAAGATCCAAACGATGACAAAAACGTAATAATGGAAATTAGAGGTGCAGCCGGAGGAGATGAAGCTAATATTTTTGCTGGTGATCTTTTTAGAATGTACCAAAAATTTGCTGAAAAAAACGGCTGGAACATAGAAGTAACTCATGAAATCGAAGGAGAAAGTGGAGGGTATGCACAAGTTGAGTTTATGCTTATGGGAGACAGTGTATATTCTAAATTAAAATATGAAAGTGGTTCTCATAGAGTACAAAGAGTTCCAGAAACTGAAAATCAGGGAAGAGTACACACTTCAACGTCAACTGTAGTGGTAATGCCTGAAGCTGCAGAAGTAGATATAGAAATAAAAGAAAGTGACCTTAAAATAGATGTTTATCACAGTGGAGGAGCTGGAGGACAAAGTGTTAACACAACCGATTCTGCAGTTAGAATGACACACTTACCTACAGGATTGGTAGTAACTTGCCAGAACGAAAGAAGTCAGCTTAAAAACAAAGCAAAAGCACTTGAGATATTAAAAGCTAGACTTTATGATTTAGAACTTCAAAAGCAGGAGGAGGAATTAGGCACAGAACGTAGAAATAAAATTGGAACAGGAAACAGATCAGAAAAGATTAGAACCTATAATTATCCTCAAAATAGAGTGACAGACCATAGAATAGGTCTTACTCTTATGAATCTTGATAAAATTATGGAAGGAAATCTTGATGAGATAATTGAAGCACTTATTACCGAAGATCAGAAAAGAAAAATGGAAACGGGCAATGAATAATCCAGGTAAAAGAGAGCTTGAAGAATTAAAAAAAGATAGTAAAAATTATCAAAAAAATTTAAAAAAACTAAAAAAAGGATATCCTATTCAATATTTAATTGGATATGTAGATTTTTATAATTCAAAAATACTTGTTAATAAAAATGTACTGATTCCTAGACCTGAAACAGAATTTTTAGTAGAAAAAACTTTAGAATACTTAAAAAGTTTTAATATTTTAAACCCAAAAACACTTGATTTATGCACTGGAAGTGGTTGTATAGCAATAGCGCTTAAAAAAGAAATAAATATTGATATAACTGCAAGTGATATAAGTAGAAAAGCCTTAAAAATTGCAAAGAATAACGCTGAACTTAATAAGATTGATATAAAATTCATTAAAAGTAATTTATTTAACAAAATAAATAAAGAAAAATATGATTTAATAATTTCAAACCCTCCATACGTTTCAAAAAATGAGACACTTGATAAAGAAGTTCTAAAAGAACCTCATAAAGCATTATTCAGTAATAAAGAGGGAACAGAGATTACAGAGAAAATAATAAGAGAAGTGTTACCATATATGTCTGAAAAATCTATTCTTGCGATTGAAATAAATACAAATTCAAAAGATAGATTGGAAAAGATAGTGAATGAAGTATTTAAAGAAAATGTTACCTACAGTTTTGAGAAAGATTTAACAGGAAAACTAAGATATTTATTTATTTTTAAAACTTGTGAATAAAAAAATTGAAAACCAATCAATATTAATTAGAAAGGTTGGTTTTTTAAATGAAAAAGTACTTAATAGTAATTATGCTTTTAGTAATTTATCTAATATATAAAAACAATTCATATATGTACATTCCAACGGAATCGATAAGATTTAGAATTATTCCAAGCAGTAATAATGTGGAGGACATTTTTATCAAAGAAAAAGTACTTGAAAAAATAACACCAGAATTTAGTGGATATGAAACTGAAAATATAGAAACTGCGAGAAAAGTAATTGGATCAAAAGTAAATGAAATTGAAACAAAAGTAGAAGAAGTGTTTAATAAATATGAGTATAAAAAAGATTATAAAGTAAAATTTGGTTTAAACTATTTTCCAGAAAAAAAATATAATGGAGTAGTATATGAAGAAGGATACTATGAGTCTTTGGTAGTTGAATTAGGGGAAGCAAAAGGAGATAATTTCTGGTGTGTTTTATTTCCTCCGCTGTGTCTTTTAGAAGTAGAAGAATCAGAGAAAGACAAAGTTGAATATACCTTTGCCATTAAAGAAATAATAAACAAAATATTTAAAAAATAATTTAGTATAAAAACAATGTTAATAAATACTATTAAATAGGTGATTTGCTTGAATTATTATAGATTAATACTAATTGCTGTTTCACTAAGCATAGACGCTTTCAGCTTATCTTTAGCATATGGTTTAATGAATTATAGCAAAAGAAAAATTATAATAATATCATTAACAGTTGGAATATTTCATTTTTTTATGCCTCTTTTAGGTTTTGTTATAGGAAATTATATTTTTGAAAACCTAACCATTAATCCCAAATTAATATTATTGATTATATTTTTAATTGTTATTTTAGAAATGATTAAAGGACTAAATGAAGAAGTAGAAAAAAAAGTATTAAATATAATAGGTACTTTTATTTTTGCACTTTTAGTATCTGTTGACAGCTTTTCAGTTGGAATTGGTATTTCATATGAAATCAGTAAAATGTATTTTGCATCTTTAGTATTTTCAGTAACAAGTTTTATTTTTACTTTAGGTGGTTTTTTTCTGGGAAAATATATATCAGGTAAGATTGAAAAAGCTTCAAAAATAGTGGGAATATGTATAATGTTTACGTTATTAATATACTATTTATGTAAATAGAGAGTCCTTTAGTTTGACTAGTTTGTTAAAAAAGAATATTATTAATATGTAACCAAACATAAAATTTAATATAAAATAAAGTAGAGTTGAAAATACTTTGTTTAGAGTTAGGGAGGGTTTGCAGTGCCTAAAATAAGAGTTGAAGGTGGCCATAAACTAAGCGGTGAAGTTAAGATAAGTGGTGCCAAAAACAGTGCGGTAGCTTTAATACCCGCAGCTTTATTATCTGATGATACAAGTACACTTTATAATATTCCACAAATCACAGATATAGATTATTTGGTAAAAATATTAGAAATACTAAATTGTAAGGTTGAAACAAATGAAGATGTATTAAAGATAGATTCTTCAAAACTGAAAAATGTTCCAATACCAGATACACTTAGTAAAGAAATGAGAGCTTCTTATTATTTCATGGGAGTTCTTTTAGCGAAATTTAAAAAAGTAGAGATGTGTTTTCCTGGAGGATGTAAGATAGGGAACAGACCTATTGATCAGCATATAAAAGGATTTGAAGCACTAGGTGCTACAGTAACACAAATTAAGAGTAAGTTTATTATAAAAGCAAAAAAGTTAAAAGGTGCAAATATATATCTTGATATAACAAGTGTAGGAGCAACAATAAATATAATGCTTGCTGCCACTAAGGCAGAAGGTATTACAGTTATTGAAAATGCTGCTAAAGAACCTGAAATCGTTAATATTGCATCGTTTTTAATTAATATGGGTGCAAAAATAACAGGAGCAGGAACAGATAAGATAATAATTGAAGGAGGACATAAGCTTTCAAATGGAGTAGTTGACGTTTTCCCAGATAGAATAGAAGCAGGAACATATATAACTATGGGAGCACTTTTAGGTAAAGATATGCGTATTAAAAATGTAATTCCAGATCATTTAAGTATGTTTTTGTCGAAACTTAGAGAAACTGGTGCAGAGTATAAAGTAGAAAAAGATACAATAATTATAAACAAAGCTAAAAAATTAAAAGGAGTTAAAATAAAAACACTTTCTTATCCTGGATTTCCTACAGATCTTCAGCAGGCATTCACATCACTTTTAACGCAGGCGGAAGGTACTTCAATTATAGAAGAAACTATATATGAAAGCAGATTCAGAAATGCCTATTATTTAAATGAAATGGGTGCTGATACCGAAGTAAATGGAAATATCCTTAAAATAAAAGGAAAGACTAAACTTAAAGGAAGAGAAGTGTTTGTAACAGACTTAAGAGCGGGCGCATCACTTTTGATTGCAGGTCTTATAGCTGAGGGAGTTACACATATTGATAATATAGAACTTATCCTTAGAGGATATGAAGAAATTATAGAGAAACTTCAAAAATTAGGTGCTAAAATCGAATTAATACCATAAAATTAAACAAATGATGAGGTGTATATGAAATACAAAAAATTATTTGTTTTCTTTTTAGCTTTTTTACTTACTTTTATTATGTATCGAGCGTTTTTTAATGATAAAATTTATTATCTTTCCTTAGGAGATAACTTTGCAGTAGGCGCCACTCCATTTGATAAGGTAAATAAAAGTTATGCAGATTATTTTAGTTCGTATCTATCTAATAAGAATCAATTAAAAGAATACAACAATATATTTTCAGAACTTAATTACAGAGTTACTGATATAATTAAAGATATTAGACTTAATAAAGAAAAAAAAGTTTACGATAAAAAGATAAGTATCAATGAATCTATTGCTTCTTCAGATATAATTACAATTTCTATAGGCTTTAACGATCTGTTTTATAAAACCAAATATAATAAAAATGAATTTGTATTTGATAAAAACATGAAAAATTATATAGATGAACTATATGAGGATATTGAGGAACTTATTAATTTAATAAGAAAAATTAATGATTCCCCTATATATTTTATTGGATATTATAATCCTCATAATTTAGATGATGGAATTACTGATAAAATGATTGGTTATATAGAAAATAAATTTAAGAATTCTACTAATAAAAAAGTATATTATGTCGATATAAAAGATGGATTTAAAAACAAAATATACTATCTACCTAATATGAAAAACCCATTGCCTTCTTTAGAAGGATATAACTATATTTCAAATGAATTAATAAAAGAATATGAAAAAAATTTGGAATAAAAATAAAGAAACAGACAAAAAAAGCTGTTTTTTTTATAAACAAAAAAAGAAATCTCATTTTTATTGCTTAACATAAATATATCTGTTATAATTTTATTGATAATAAAAGTGGGTGTAAGTGTGGAAATAACTGAAAAATTTTTAAATCAGAAACAGAAAATCATCGTTAGTTATGCAAAAAAGATAAGTGAATTCATATCTGATGAAAACATTGAAATATTTAATGGAAAAGTAGAGTTTAATCAATTACTTAATTTATTTGTAAAAAAATATCTGGATTTTTACTATTTTAACAGAGAAAATGAGTTTATTATTTATGCTGATTATTGTGAATTTAATATTTCAGGAAATAATGAAATAAATATAATGCTTCACGAAATAACAAATTATTATAGAAACAACCAAAAAGAGAGTTTACTTAATAATAAAGGCAATATTTATTATCTTGCATTTATTATTTCTAATGCAATAAAGACAGACAGAATATTTAATTCTATATCAAAGAATAGAAAATATAACAAAGAAGTAGAAAATATAATTCAAAGCATAAGAAACAACAAAAATCTTAAAGCGAAAAAGAAGAGTAAAAATAAAGTAATGGAATTTATAAAATTAATACAACAAAATATAGAGAGAGAGCAGCAGTTTTTTAATTACTTCAATATAATAGAAATAAAAAATAAATTTAAAAAATTAAAAGCATTTTCAAATCATTACTTTGTAAAATACGAATATTATATCGATGAAAATAAATTTAAAAAAGAATACATCGAAAAAATGTTTAAGAAAGCTAAAGTTGATGATATTTACTTACCAATTTCCTATGAATTACTTAGTCTTACAATCTTAAAAGAAAATTCGATAAGCAATATTAAGAATAAATATATAGTGCCAATAAATAGAACACTTATAAATAATGAACAGGATATTAAAAAAATAAGTAAAATATTTGCTAAAAAAGAAATTAGAAAACAAGTAAAATTTCTTATAGAAGAAAAGATAGTAATTGAAAATCCAGGCATTCTTGAAAAATTAAAAGCAAAAGGATTTAATTTATGTACAATGCTTAACATTAACGAAAACGAAATAAAAGGCATAGAAGTAATTCACGAAAATAAAGAAGTATACTTAAACAGTCGTGAGAATTATATAGATGAGCAGGAATTATTAAAGTATATTTTAGGGAAGGAAAGTGAAAAATGAGCACTATAGGAAAGTTTTTTTTAGATTTTATGAACCCGTTCTTTGGAGGAATATTAAAAATATTTAAATATCTTTTTGAAGGACTCTATGATATGTTTAATCTCTTGCATTATATAGATATCATAAAGAAGTATGCTGATGCTTTAGGCGCACTTGGCTGGTTTATTGTAATATTAACTATATTATTTTTAATAAGTTTTATCGCTTTAATAGTATTTTTAATTATAAAAGCTATTAAAAAATATATTAAATATAAAAAAGAATCACTTAAACAAGATAATCTTTTTGATGAAATTGAAGATTTAAATGGTGAAATAATAAAATTAAAACTTGAAAACCAAAAATTAGTTGAAATGATGGACCCTGAAGTAGGAGAAGTTGAGTATGACGAGAATGGAAATGTTATAAATAAATTAAAAGAAGGAGAAAGTAGATTCTTTAAATTAACTGAAGTTGATGAAAAAATGAAAACTTATCAAATACCTGCCTTTAATAATCAGATTACACTTTCACAATTTTGTTTTGCTTTTAGAAACTTTGCAGCTTCAAAATTAGGGCTTTATTATAATGAAAAAATTATAAGATTATTTGTATCTTCATTTGCTGTAACAAGACTAGTAATATTAGAAGGTATCTCTGGTACAGGTAAAACATCTTTAGCCTATGCTTTTGGTAGTATGGTAAAGAATGAATCAGTCATCGCATCAGTACAGCCATCTTGGAGAGACAGTTCAGAATTATTTGGTTATTTTAATGAATTTACTAAAAGATTTAATGAGACAGAAGTTTTAGCAAAAGCTTATGAAGCTGGATATAACGATGAAATTTATGTTACTTTATTAGATGAAATGAATATTTCGCGTGTTGAATATTATTTTGCGGAAATGCTTTCAATACTTGAATTACCATCAAGAAAAGATTGGATAATAGAGCTTGTTCCTAATGTATGGCCTAATGATCCAGACAAACTGCTTGATGGAAAACTAAAAATACCTGGAAACATGTGGTATATAGGAACAATAAATAATGATGATTCAACATTTATGGTAACAGATAAGGTTTATGACAGAGCAATTCCAATTTCAATTGATGAAAAATTTGAAAGATTTGAAGCACCTGTTCAGGAAGCTGTTCAAATAAGTGCAACTTACTTTGAAGAATTATTTAGACAAGCAAAAGAATCATATAAAATATCTGAGGAAGCCATTCAGAAAATCACATTACTTGATAAATTTATAATTGATCACTTCAGAATAGCTTTTGGTAATCGTATATTGAAACAAATCTATGAATTTGTACCTGTTTATATGGCTTGTGGTGGAAATGAAATCGAAGCAATAGACTATCTTTTAGCACATAAAGTATTAAGAAAATTTGATCAACTTAATCTAGCATATATAAAAGAAGAAATTGATAGTTTAATAGTATTTTTAGATCAAACTTTTGGACAAGATCAATTAATAGAATGTAAGTCATATTTAAATAGAATAAGAAAGATGTCGTAGAGGATTTTGATATGGAAGAAAAAAACATATTTAAAAATATAAATACAAATGAAGCAAACGAGTTTCTTAAACATACAGTTTCTGAATATAATGAAAAAGAACTTGAAAAAATCCGCGCTTTTGATTTGACTTGGATAAAAAAATTTGAAGAAACACTTCCGTTTATTGATAATATTGTAAGACATCCAAGAAAATTTATTGTACCCGAAGAAGAAATAACAATTATAGAAAAAACTAAAAAAGTAAATGAAGAAAGTATAAAACATCTTGCAAAAAACTCTGATTTAGTTCGTGAAATAGATGAAGATGGTTTTGTAAAACCTTCTAAGCTTTTAAATGTTTATAAAGAAGAGACCTTTGATCTTTATGAAAATCGTTTTATGAATTCATTAATAAGAAATTTATATAAATTTATACAAATAGTTTTAAACAGCGATAGCTATGAATCATATAGAGAATTAAAAAGAGAAGCTAACTATACAGGCGAAACAAAAATAAATGGTGAAAAAATCAGAATAAGACTTAATATTGAAATGGACTCTAAAGAAAATAAAAATGTTAATATAAAGGACATGGAAGACATTATAACCAGAATAAATTATTTAAAAGAAATAATTTATGGCTTTATGAGCAGCGATTTTATAAAAAGCTTATCTCAGGCAGTGCCTGTTAAATCACCAATTAGAAAGACAAATGTATTCTTAAAAGATCAAAACTTTAAAATGGCACTTGACTTATGGGGATTTCTAGAGAGATACGAAGATATAAAGCTATCAAGTAATGTTGAGAATAAGAAAGAAAAAAGTGAGCCTAAAAAGAAAGAAGATTTTGATTTTCTTTATTACCTAAGTTATAATATTCTTAATCCATGTAATAAAAAAGAACTTGAGAACTATGAAATGCCAGTTGTAGGAAATAATTACGTATATAAATTTATCGAAAGTTATGTGATGGAATTTGAAGGGACTGAGAAAGATTTTAAAAAGAATGTTGAAAAACAATATCGAATCGCGATTAACAAAAAGAAAAAGAACGATAAAGAAATAATAGAATTATTTGCAAAGATTGCTAGAAAATATAACAAAAGGAAAAAACTTGCATTAAAATAAAATCCTTGGAAAGGAAAGTAATATGGATCAAAATAAAATCAGTAAAAATATTGAAGAAATAGAAATCCCACATGTTAAACTGCGTATTAAAAAAATAGTTATTTCTTTAGATTATTTACAGAAGCTTGAAGCAAAAGAAGAATATGAATACATAAAAAACACATTAATTAAAATCTATGAAGATAAATTAACTGTAGATAGAAAGATGGTTTTGAAATGTGTTAGTTTAACTTGCAGCAAAGAAGATATAAAAAATTACTTACCTTATGGATTAATAGTAGAAAAGAAAAAAGATAAATTAATCTTCAGAACAGAAAGTAAGAAAAGTATAATATTGTTATTGATATTTATTAATATTTTAGCGTTTACAATGATTGCTGCTTCATACTCAGCTATAGATTATTTAAGTAAAAAAGATTTAAACAAAGATATAGATGGAGATGGCATACCAGATATTAACCTGGATATAAACTCTGATGGTAAAGCAGAGATAAATATAGATACCAATAGAGATGACAAGCCAAATATAAATATAGATTATAAAGGGAATCGTAAATCAGTGTTTAATATTGATTTAGATGGAGATAACAAGCCTGATTCAAACTTAGTGGTTTATGTTGATAAAATATGTAAGAAAAATCAGGTAAACTGTGATACCAACAATGATGGATGGCCAGACAAAAATTTGGATCTTGATGGAGATGGAATAGCGGATATCGATATTGATACTGATGAGGATGGTGTAGCAGATTTAAATCTGGATATAAATAGAGATGGAATATGCGATATTAACTGTGATACAAATGGAGACTGGAAATGTGATGAAAAATGTATAAGTATAGAAATAATTATCAAGAATCCAGGGTCACAGAATGGTTCTTCAATCGTTACAGGTAATCCTGAAGTAGACAGTTCTACGGCGGATTATAATTTGAAAATTATATTTACTGATTCAGCAGAGCTGGTAGCAAAAAATATTTTTCCAGATGATCAGCCTGAAGTAAAAACCTCTATAGAAGATAAAGTTTTTACAATAGAAAATACTACAAGTCTTTCATATCGGTATAATATAATGTGGTATGTGACATCCAATACTTTTATAACAGATAACTTTATGTTTAAAGTTGAGTCAACAAACGGCGGCGGAACACTGGATTATACACCTTATCCAAAAACAAACCATATATTCTTATCAAATGTTTTAATAGCGCCGTATACTACGCAAAAATATATCATTTCCTCTAAACTTCGTGGAATAAATGCAGCACAGAACGAAGATCAAGATAGAGAATTTATTGGAAAACTACAAGTAGAATTAGTACAATAAAATAATTAAATCACTTTTTAGTTTATAAAGTGATTTTTGAATTATAGAAAAATAATAACAATTAAAATCAAAGATTTTTTGATATAATTATTTATCGGAGACAATTATGGAAATAATTTATGTAACTAAGAACTGGGCAAAAATAATGAGTGCCAAACAAATATTAGAGCCTCTTGGAATAAAAGTTAATAATGAAAAAATGGAAATAACTGAAATACAAGCAGATACAGTTGAAGAAGTAGCCATACATTCTGCCAAAGAGGCAAGTGAAAAATTAAAAACTACTGTACTTAAAAATGATACAGTTCATGATGCTTTAGCTGGATTTCTAGGTCCATATACGCATTATGTTGATGAAAGACTTGGAGAAGATGGTATTTTAAAACTATTAGAAAACGTAGATAATAGAGATGCATGTTTTATAGAAGCGTTTGCTTATTGTGAATACGGTAAAGATCCGATTGTGTTTAAATCAGTCACTAAAGGTAAAATTGCAAAAAAAAGTTTGGATCATATGGATGGTCCTGACGGGCATGATAAAACAATGGGTAGCTATCCAGATGAAGAAAGATTTTTGATTTGGAATACAGATGCATATTATCAACTGGCTGAATATTTAAAAAATAAGTAACAAAATGGAAAATATATTTGACCAAAAGCATAAAAATGTGTATAATACCTAATGAAGTTATTTCTATAACTATAAATTTTAGTTATGGCGAGGAGGAAAAATGAAAAAAGGAATACATCCAGCAGAAAAAGAATGTAAAGTAACATGTGCTTGTGGTAATGTTTTTACTACAAAATCAAATAAAAGCGAAATACAATTAGAAACTTGTAATAAATGTCATTCATTTTATACAGGAAAATATAAAACTGCTAAAACAGGTAATGTTCAGAAGTTCAAAGATAGATACGGAATTGAATAATAACAAAATAGTAAATATTTTAATACAAATATTTGCTTTTTTTTTAATAAAATCATATAATTTTTATAGGTGAATAATTATGTATCATTTTATTGGAATAAAGGGTTCGGGTATGAGTGCTTTAGCACAAATTATGGATTCTTTAGGTATGGAAGTTGAAGGATCTGACTTAGAAAAATATTTTTTTACTGAAGATGGTTTAAGAAAGCAAAATATAAAATTAACTCCATTTGCAGAAGAAAACATTAAAGAAGGACTAGAAATAGTTCAGGGAAATGCATTCACTGATGAAAACATTGAAGTAAAACGAGCCAAAGAGCTTGGTCTTAAGGTTTATACATATCAAGAAATGGTTGGAAAATTAACCACTATGTTTAAAACAATAAGTATTGCAGGTTGTCATGGTAAAACCACTACTACTGCGATGCTTAGTCATATTTTAAATAATGTATGCGGTGCTAATTACTTGATAGGTGACGGTACAGGATATGCAAAAGAAGGCAATGAATATTTTGTACTAGAGGCATGTGAATATAAAAGACATTTTTTATCTTATGTACAAAAATATGGAATAATTACTAATATAGAATTAGACCATGTTGATTACTTTAAAGATATAAATGATGTTGTAGATGCATATAGAAGTTTTGCATTAAATACAACTGACACTGTTATAGCATATGGAGATGATCCTTACACAAGAACACTTAACATAGATAAAAATATACTTTATTATGGTTTAAAAGATAATAATGATATAATCGCAAAAAATATAAAATACGAAAGTAACGGGACGACATTTGATGTTTATATAAAAGGAAAGTTTTATAATACATTTCATACAGTTCTATGTGGTGAACATATAGTGTTGAACTCTCTTTCGGTTTTAACAATTTGTTATTTAGAAAATCTAGATATTATAAAAGTAAAAGAATTTTACGAGACTTTTAAAGGTGCAAAAAGAAGATTTAGTGAAGAATTTATCGGAGAAAATGTAATTATAGATGATTATGCACATCATCCTACTGAAGTTAATGTAACAATCGAGGCAGCAAGACAGAAATATCCTGATAAAAAGTTAATATCAATATTCCAACCTCATACATTTTCAAGAACAAAAGAATTTGCAAAAGCCTTATCAGAAGTTTTAAATAAAAGTGATGCAGCTTATATTATGGAAATACACCCTTCCAGAGAAAAACAAATTGATTTTCCCGAAGTAACTTCAGAAATGATAGTTTCTAAATTAAAAAACGGATATCATATGGATGAATATAATGCAAATGAACTTTTAAAATATGATAATGCAGTATTATTATTTATGAGTCCTAATGATATTTCTGTTTTAGAAAAAGATTATAAAGAAAAAAGGAGAAAAATAATATGAAAGTAGGAATAGGTAACGACCATCGTGGTGTATTCGAAAAAGAATTAATTATAAGTTATTTTGAAGAAAATGATATTGAATACATTGACTTTGGAACAGATACTGAAGAAAGTGTAGATTATATTGATTATGCAGAAAAAGTATCACAATCACTGCTTAAAGGAGAAATAGAAAAAGGTATATTAATATGCGGTACTGGAATAGGAATGTGTATGGCAGCCAATAAATTCAAGGGAATAAGATGTGCAAGAGTACTTACTGAAGAAGAAGCAAGAATAACAAGAGAGCATAATGATGCTAATATTATCGCAATACCTGAATTTATAGAAGAGGAAGAACTTTATAACATGGTTTATGCATTTATCAACACTCCTTTTTCAGACTTAGACAGACATAAAAGAAGAGTAGACAAGTTAAATAATTTATAGTAATAAAAATAATAAGAAAACATATAATTTCAATATGAAAAAATATGTTTTTTTAATACCAGTTTTATTAATATTGTATTTATTAACCTTGAATTTTTCTAAAGAACCTGTTAAAAAAGAAAAAGATTTAAATAAAGAGATAAAAAAAGAAATATATGTTAATTTGACTCTAGATGACAAAAACGAAGAAATAAAATTAGAAGAATATATTTTTGGAGTAGTGGCTTGTGAAATGCCAGCTTCTTTTAATTATGAAGCGTTAAAAGCTATGGCAGTCGCTTCTAGAACTTATGCATTAAGTAGAGAAAAAGATGAATACATTTATATGACATTAACAGATCAGTGCTATAACAACACTGAAAATATGAAAGAAAAGTGGAAAGAAGATTACGATAAATACTATGAAATTATTTCAAAAGCAGTAGAAGAAACTAAAGGAGAGTACATCTCATATAATAATAAACCTATAAAAGCGTTTTATTTTGCGAATTCTAATGGATATACCGAAGATGTAAAAAATGTTTTTCAAGAAGATTTAAGTTATCTTGAAAGTGTATCTTCTCCTTGGGATATTGATACTTCAGCATATTTAAAAGAAAAAACATTTACATTAGAGGAAATTCAAACAAAATTAAATGTTGATAAAATAGAAGATATTAACATTCTTTCGAGGAATTTAACAAACAGAGTTGAAAAAGTTAGTGTTAATAACACAGTATATACTGGAGTTGAATTTAGAAAGCTTTTAGGATTAAGATCAACTGACTTTGATATCAAAATAAATACAGATAATATCACCATAACTACTAGAGGTTATGGGCATGGAGTAGGTATGAGTCAGTATGGCGCTAACGGGATGGCCGAAGCAGGATATAGCTATAAAGAAATATTAAAATACTACTATAAAGATGTAGAAATATTAATGTATAAATTTTAAAATATAGTTCACTCTAAAGTTAGGAGAGTGAGTTATGTTAAAACAGAGATATAAAAAAATATTAATATCAGGAGCATATCTATTATCTATAGGTACAATAGTATTGTGCATTACAATGGTTATTAATGGAATAAATAATTATTTTAAATCATCTGTAGATTATGATTATGGTGTATATGGTGTATTTGAAGATTTAGAACCGGTTGTAGAAGTAGTAAACGGAACTACAATTATAAAACCTTTTGTATCACAGGAAGTTACCATTGGTAAATATTTTTATGATTATGAAGCAGATAAAGAAGAACAAGTGAATTCACTTGTATATTATGAAAACACATATATGCAGAATTCAGGAATCGATTATATATGTGATAAAGTATTTGATGTAGTATCAATATTAGATGGAGAAGTAACAAGTATAAAAAAAGATGATATACTTGGTAATATAGTCCAAATAAAACACAGTAATGATTTAATAAGCATATATCAAAGTGTTAATAACGTTACTGTTAAACAGGGTGATAAAGTTAATCAGGGAACAATTATAGCGACCAGTGGAAGTAATACAGTTAATACAAATTATGCAAACCTCTTACATTTTGAAATATATTTCAAAGGAGAAGTCCTTGATCCAGAAAATATATATACTTTAAATATAGAAGACTTTCATTAGTCTTTTTTTTTATATATTAAATATAATTTTATCAGGGGTGAGCATTATAAAAAAAGATATTATAAAGAGGGTATTAGATGAAGCAGAATATATAAAAGGAACAGAGAAAACTATCAGAGAAGCAGCTGCTTTTTTTAATGTAAGTAAAAGTACAGTTCATAAAGATCTGCATGAAAGATTATTAGAAATTGATGAGAATTTGTACAAGAAAATAGATAGTATAATGCAGCATCATATAGATATTAGACATATAAGAGGTGGAGAATCAACCAGAAAAAAATATCAAATCGGTGCTAGTAGGTAACGTTCAAAAAATATTAATTTTTTTTATAACGTAATTTATCGAATTTTCTTGAAAAGTAACTATAAATAGGGTATATTTAGTTTAAGAGTAAAGAGGATTAATATGATAAAGTTTATTGTAGTAGAGGATAATAAAATTCATCAAAAAAACATAGAAGATACTATTGTCTCTTTTATGATGAAAAACAATTATGAATTTAGTATAAAACTATTTGATAAAGAAACTTCCGAATTACATAAATTAATAAAAACAAATGAAGACAATCATATTTACATTTTAGATTTTGAATTGCCTAATTCAAATGCAATAGATATTGCTAGAAAAATAAGAGAAGAGGATTGGATAAGTCCAATTATTGTTTTTACAGCACACGGTGGAATGGCTTTTGAAACATTTAAACAAAGATTACAAATTTTAGATTTTATAAATAAACAATTAGATCCTTACAAGAATTTAAATGAAGTATTTGAAATATGCTTAAAACAATTAAAGGTTATTAAATCATTTAAATTTAAGACTTCAGGAGTAGACTATAGTATTCCATTTGATAAGATATTATATTTTGAAAGAGATACTTACAGTAGAAAAATAATTTTAGTAACAGATAATAATAAATATGAAATGTACAAGTCTATGAAAGAAGTAAAATCAAAATTAACAGATGATTTCATAGTCACACATAGAGCATGTATTGTTAATATGAAGA
>CAZVIQ010000007.1:0-24688 GCA_964626795.1 uncultured Muribaculaceae bacterium | reverse complement strand
ATCAGTTGATAAACTATATCCTACTGCGACATAGCCATCTGAGGATGATGTAACTAATAGAAAATGATCATTCTTGCTTCCACCAAAATTTTTTGCCCATTTTAATACTAAAGATTTTTCTGAAAGAAATATATTAAGTTCATTCTCTAGTTTTATATTTAAATATTTTTGTATTTTATCTGGTAAATATATTGTACTATTAACTTTTATTTCTGATTCTGCTGATGATAGTAAAGTTACTTCTTTACTTCCTAAAACTGTTTCTCCTTGTTTGATATAGAGTGTATGATTACCTATTGGTGCATCTGCTATTTCATAATATCCAGTACTATCTGTTATGGTTATTATTGGATCACTATTTAGTTCCACTATTACATTTGAAAGTGGATTATCACTTTCATCATACACATATCCTCCTAATGCTACTCCCATTATTCTTGGTACTATTTGTAATTTCCCACTGAAGGTTGCTCCTTGATTATAATCTTGTGAACTTCCTGTTTCTTTAAACTTTACTGTTATTTCATATGTTATTGTTACTCCTGGATCTATGCTTGATGTTAGTAGTGTTGATTCTTCTGTAGGCATAGATGTCTCCAGCACTTCTCCTCCATCTTCATTATCACTTGTTATTGTATAAACCAGTTCATCATTTATAAATGTATTTATTACATTTGTTATATTTATATCATATCTTTGTCTTGCTGTTCCTATATTAGTCACAGTAAATGTTTTAGAGTTACTGACTCCAGGAAGGGCATTATCTAAATCTAATATATCTGTATCATTAAATACGAGCCTTAAGTCTGCTGTTTCTATTACTGTTTGATTTGCATTTTCATTACCTATTACTCCTGCTGTAAAGAATGCATATGAAAGACCTATAATTGTTAATATTACAATTCCTATTATGGAAAAGCCTATTGCTAAAAGCTTATTATTATATTTTTTCATATTATTCCTACTTTCATTTAATAATCTTATCATTTAATTATATTTTAAAAAAGAATTTTAACTTATTTTTTCATAATTTTTAAGTACATCTTTCAGTATTGAATCTATTAGTTCTTTATTGTCAGTCTCTATAATCATTGAATCATATTTCTTTAAATAATCTAAAAATTTTTTGTTTTTTACTTTTTTTTCCTTTACATATATATCTGTTCCCTTTTGAGTATAAATGGCTTTAATTTTTTCTAACGCTTCTTTACTCGAAGTTATACCTACATATATGTAATAAATACCATTATCAAACTCAACATAATTATGATTTACAAGTTTAGTTACTTTTGTAACATTATTACTATTTTTATATGCGCCAATCTGAAGAAAATAAATTGTCTCATTTACTGTTTCTTCCGGATTGTTTTTATAATCAAAATATATATACATTCCAAACAAAAAAGCTGTAATTACAGTAAATATAACTATTTTCTTATTCATAATATCAATCACCAAAATCATTTTATTATGAACTCAATAATTATTTTGTCATATTATAGCCTTTTAATTTATTTATAGCTTCTCTTAAAGTATTTACTTTAATTAACTTTATTTTAAGACTAAATTCTTCCTTTACTTTTTTTGCTTCTTCATAATTATCATATGGAACCAGAAATACATCAGCTTTATTTTTCTCAGCTCCAAGAAGTTTGTATTTTATTCCTGCTATTTCTCCAACATAACCTTCACTATCAATTGTTCCTGTCCCGGCAATTTTATTATTTCCAGCTAATTTTTCATCTGTAAGTGCATTGTATATATAAAGAGATGTCATAAATCCACCGGAAGATCCACCTTCATGAGTTTTATAATTTATTTCAATATCTTTTGAAGTCTTAATTTCAAAAAGATTTACTAGAAATAATCCCACTACTTTTTCTTCTTCTATTGTTTTTATTTTAGAAGTTGTTTTAACCATTTTATTGTTTCTTTTTACTGTTATAGTGATATTATCATCATTACTATAAAGATTTATCTGATTTGAAAATTCTTCAAGATTATTAACTTTATTACCGTTTACATCAATAAGTTCATCACCAACTTTAATTTCAGTTTCTGCATCACTCATAACATAAATAACTGTTAAGTGAGAAGACTTTATTTTAAACTCCTCTCCCGCTTCATTAAAGGCAGATATTATTGCATTATTAACTCCCTCTTTTAAATATATTTTATTTCTTTCAAGTATTTCCTCATAACTTTCATCTTCCACTCTTGATTCATCTAAAGGCACAAGATCCCACCCTGGAATTATATATGATAAAAGGACAAAGGGAAGTATTCCTTTTCTACCTGTTACAAAAGATAAATTAAATGAACCTTCATCTTTTTTGGAATCTTCAACCTCTACTCTTTTACTAATATCTATAAGACCACCAGCACTATAGATTTCATAATCAAATTTTATGTTGAATATAAGTGCAAATATTAAAAAGAAAATTATACTTTTGTAATTCTCTTTGATAAATCTTCTAGTTTTGTCATAGATTTTATTAAGCATTATTTATTACCATCCTATTTTTATTATAGCATACTAAGGAGAGTTTATGAATAAACATAATGTTTTTATTTTATTTTTTCTTTCATTAATTACAACTGCTTTTTTCATACACTCTAATATTCTTTACTATTCTGTAATGAGTAGTTTTAATCTTTTTTATGATAAAGTCTATTTAGTGTTATTTCCATTTTTAATTTTAGGCAATATATTGATAAGTTACAATGTCCCTTATCTATTTGGTAAGGTTTTCGGAAATATATTTAGTAAAATATTTAAAATAAATAGTTACAGTTCTTTTTTAATTTTTTTAAGTATGATTACTGGTTTTCCTACAGGAAGCGTATATATAAACAAGTTTTTTGAAGAAGGTTTTATTAATTCAGATGAAGCAATAAAACTTTTATCTATTTCTTTTTTTCCAAGTCCAATGTTTGTTATTTCAACAGTAGGTGTATTTTTGCTTAAAAATATAAAACTCGGAATAATTATATTATTAAGTTTGTATATCACAAATTTTTTACTTGGTTTAATAATAAGAAACAAATATAAAATCGAAATTAAAGATAATGATATCTTTAATGATATAAAGCCTTTTGGAGTAATACTTAAAGAATCAATTTTAACTTCTTTTAATACTCTTCTTCTAATCCTAGGGAATATAACTATTTTTATGATTATATCAAATCTTATATTTAATTATTTAAGCCTTAACAGTTTTGGTAATTCTTTAATTTCAGGAATACTTGAAATGACAAATGGAGTTAAAAAAATAAGTGATTTATATATAAGTAATATTTTAAAGGTAATTTATATAACTTTTATTCTTTCTTTCAGTGGCTTTTCCATACATTCTCAGGTACTTAGCATTTTAAATAAAAATTCTATTTATAAAGAAGTATTTATAAATAGAATCTTTGCATCTTTTTTAAGTGTTTTTATATCATTCTTTATCTATTTAATCGGCATAATATAATACTTCACTATAATATTTAGGTAATGATTCTTCATCAGAATTTTTAATTTTAATTACTATTTTAGTAAGGTTACCGACTTCTTTGCATTCGAATCCATCATAGTAGAAGTTTCTAGGAGTCTTTCTAATAAGTATTGCTTTTGTATCTGTATCACTTTTATATGTTAATACTGTATAAGGTTCCAAATTTGGAGTCTCTACAGTATTTAGTTCAATTGTTCTTCTAGCACCATCTTTTAAATTCAAATTGATTATATTACTATTAGTATTACATCCAGAATAAGAACCAATCCCACCTTTTTCAAGAACATCAGAACTAATTGTTTTAGTAATTATAGCCTGTCCAACTAAAAGATTTGTCTCTATTCCATTCGCAATATCAGTATCTCTAAGTTTAACAAGTGTATTCATCATAAATATTAAAACTACTGAAAGAAGACTAATACTTATTAATAATTCAATCAAAGTAAAACCTTTTTTATCCATCAGTCCACCTCCAAAGAAACAAAGTGTTCTTTGTTATCTTTAAGATATCTCATTATTAATAGTCTAGTATAATTATAATCTGTAGTTTCAAGATACCTTTTTAAACTATTTTTATATGGATAGTTTGTTGTATCAAGATCATTTGGCATATATGAATCTGGTATTAGGATTATTGATACAGTGTCTTCATCATCAATTAATTCACTTACTATTGTATAACAGTTCCCTGTACAGTTAGTTTCATTGCCTACAGACGTTACTTTAAATGTAGTACTTTCTAAAAAATTGCTTGGAAGAATTTTTTTTATTACACCTAATCTATAAATATCGTTTATATTATCATAATAAGCACTTTGAACAGATTTTTTTATTACAGTTGAATAAGATTTATAAATGCCCAGCAAAGCTATCATAACGACACTCATGACAACTATAGTTTCTACAAGTATAAACCCTTTCTTATCTTTTTTCATATATTCTCCTATTCTAAATTATAAACTATTTTGTTTATCATTACCAGTTATATAGATTTAATTTCAATTTTACTTTTCGTTATTTTATTTTCTATATTAATTCTTTCAACTATAAAAATTGCAAATATCAAGACAGATGTATAACTTCCTCCATAAGAGAAGAATGGAACTGGAACTCCAGTAATAGGTATTAAAGCTAAAATTCCACAGAAATTCAGTATTAAGTGCATTAATATTAAAAGCATTACTCCATAACATATAATGGAATTTCTTAGTTTGTAACATTCTTTAGCAATTTTAATTATTCTCCAAAGTATAAATAAAAAGCCTAGTATTAATAAAACACCTGCAATTATTCCTAGTTCTTCTACAATTATTGGAAATATCATATCAGTATATGCTGCTGGAAGATATAAATATTTTTGAGTTGATTTACCCAAACCTTTTCCTAAAAGTCCTCCGTTATTTATTGCAATAAATCCATTACACACCTGATATCCTGTCTTTTCAAAATACCTGGTGCAAGGTGCTTTGTATTCAAGTCTACTCATTTGTTCATCAGTTAATGGTGCAGTACCGGTAAGTATTAATAGTGTTCCTACCAAAATAATTGCAATTGATACTATTTTAAGCGTATTTGCCATTTTATTTTTTTCCATGGGAATAGATAGGAATGTAAAGAATGTTATTCCTGCAATAACAGCAGCCGTTCCAAGATCAGGTTGCATATAGACAAGAACAAATGCAACTAGAGAAAATATAATAGGTATTAAAAAAGAAAATTTACCACTCTTTTTATTATTATTTTCACCAAAAAAGACTCCTAAATATATAATTATTGCCAGTTTAATAAATTCGCTTGGTTGAAAAGAAAAAGGTCCAATAGGTATCCAGCCTTTTATATTATTTGTAATTTCGCCATATACTAGTAATAGAGATAGAATTCCGATAAGTCCTAGAAGAATAATATAAATAAAACTTTTGTAATGTTTTGTAGGAACTTTTAGTATTACAACGAAACCTAAAAAATAACTTATTAAAACAAACAAGGTTTGTCTAAAAAAGTAATGATAAGGACTATAGTCATACTCTAGAACTGCAGTTATACTTGATGCAGACATAATAAAAACAATGCCTATTATCGAATATAACATACACATAAATATTAGAGGTTTATCTATTTTGCTTATCACTTTTTTATTTTTCATACTACTATTTTATCATTTTTAAATTAAATTTAAAGATATTTTAGTAAACTTAGGTGTTTTTAATGTCAAAAATTATCTCACTTGCGTAAACTAAAGTAGGAAGTTAAAGGAGGTTAAACTATGTATTATTACGGATATAATGGTGGCTATGGTAATGTCCCATACACATATGGCTGTCCTAGCTATGGCTACGGTGGCTGTAATTATGGTGGTAACTATGGATATGGTGCTGCTATAATATTGGTACTATTTATTTTATTAGTAGTAGTTTTTGGAGCAGGTTTTGTTAATAACAATAACTGCGGTGGCTGTAATTAAAAAGGAAGCTTTAAAACTTCCTTTTTTACTTGTAATAATTTTTTATTCAACTGATTCCTGTATTTGATTGAGTCCAGTTTTATCTGTTTCTTCTACTGATAAGAGTACTCCATTTTCAAATATTGATTTGATATTATCTTCTATTTTCTTTCCAACACGATTAAAATTAAATTCATAAATTTTATTTTCTTCTATATTTAAAGTTATAGTTTTACTAACTTTTACAGTCACTACCTCATCGACTTGAAACTGTCTTAAAGTTAAATATTGATAATTTTCATCATTACTCTCTGCAACATTTAATACATGATAAGTTTTAATAAAAGTATTATTTTTTTTAATGTCCGATTTACAAAAATTATTTTTATATTCCATGTTTTTAGGTCCAATATAAATATCTCTATTTCCATCTATTGTATTACATTTTATTATAGCTATTCCATTATTTGTATATTCTGTAACTCCATTATCTCTATATAAAGTGGTTCCACCATCTTTATATATGGTATCAACAGTTATGGCATTAGATATTTCATCTATTATATCAGGATTATCTACAATATAATCTTTTAGTTCAACTGGTTTATTATTTTCTTTTATCTTTACTGAATCTAAACAGTAAGTATAAATATCTTTATCCGACAAAGCATAATAGAGCACTTCTTTCTCATCACAGTTTTTTGTTACACTTGTTTCTATTATTCTAATATAGTCAATTGCGGGCTTATTCATTTTTATTTTCCATGTATAGAACCAGAATCCAAATTTAACATAATTATCTGAATAAATTGGCTGTTTATAAGAAACACCAGGGTTTCTTACTACTCTATATCCTAAGCCAAAATAATTTATTTCAGGTCCTCTTTTATCATGCTGTGCAATTACGAATAAAGGCATTTCTCCAGATTTAACTTTATTATAATCTACTGAGCAAAATATAATGCCAAGAGAAATAATCAAAATAATACTAACTAATATTATCTTTTTTTTCATAAATCAGTCTCCTTTTAAATACTATATTTGTCTGGTTAAATTAATTCCTTCTTTAAATTTACATGGTAGAGCACATTCATAATCAGAAAAAGTACATCTCGCTTTTTTTGTATATAAAGAAATATTTGATTTTAAAGGATGAGAACTGTTTTTTAGTTCTTTTTCATACTTCTCTAAAATTTTATGTGTCTGAAGCATAATTTCCAACTGTGCAGAAGTACAAATTCTCTCTTTACATTTTAGTATAAAGTTTTCGTAAGTTCCTCTTTCATTAACTAATATAAGCTGACCATTTGGAAATACAGTAGAAACTGACTTCATATCTTTATTCCATTCATCAACTAATTTTTTATTATTTAAAAGAATTGGAGGTACAAAAAACTCTGTTTCTTTTAAAAAACTAAATTCATAATTAAGTGTTCTATGTCTTTGAGCCTGTGCAAGTTGCGCAAAAGAAGCTTTATAATTTACTGAATAAGTATCTCCAAAATATTCACTTCTTTTATCTTTTGCAAAAAGCGATAATGAACGGTTTTTTCTGTTACCTTGAAGTCTTTCATCAAGAAGATTATGCGTACTTAATTCATTTACAAAATCTTTTAAATACGGTATAAGTTTATTGCTAAATTTTTCATCACCAATAATATCTTTTTTATCTATTATTCTTTTTAAAAATGATACAATTTTATTTAATTGTCCAAAAGGGACAGTATAAATCATTTGTGTAGGCATAAAAACTGTAACAAGATATCTGGCATTTTCCTGAGCTAACTTTTCTATTTTTCTATCATCAAAATCTTTTTCATAAACTTTTTTTATTTCTAATTTCAATATATCCATCCATTTATTATAAAGTGTTTCTTCTTTTTTAGTAATTATAGAATCTGGTGTTTTAACTACTTTTGTATATCTGGCAGATTTCTCACTTGTATTATATTGATGTTCATTGTTAAGAATCATTGCAAGTATCTTAGGAACATTTGATAATTCAAATGTTATATTTACATGATCATAAACAGAATGATGTTCTAAATTCAATGTTAAGTTTGCTCTTTTTTTACTTTTTTCTAGTGGTTCTGCTTTTAAATTTTTCCAGCCTTCCATTTCATAACATTCACCTGCTATCTGTGCACTATAAATTATAGCTGACTCTTTATCAAAAGTTCCGTCTTTTTTTAAAAATGGAGTGCTTGGCAATAATTCGATTTTTAATTTTGATTTCATTTTATTTTTTATCTCCTAATAAAATATTTCTAATATCATTCCAGTTATTTACTCTAATTATTCCTTCTTTTTCAAGTTCTTCATTTGAAATATCTAAATTATGATAAGCAGAATATAATAGTTTCATATCTCCACCTTTAAGATTAACTATTTTATCATCTATAAACACATCACATTTTAAAATAGATTTATTACCTACGAATATATAATTTTTAGGTTTTATGAATGGTAGATGTTTATAAAGAAAATCATATTTGTATTTTAGTAATATTCCACTTTCTTTTTCTATTTCATTAAATATATAAGCTGTTCCAATAAAAACTTCATATTCTTTACATAATTCTTCAATTACTTCTAGTGCATTATCATTTATTTTAGCATAGTCATAATGGTTATGTTTAAGAAAAAACTCAAAAAACTTTTCTTTATCATCTATCTTATCCTGCATATAATAATCCTTGAAGTCTTCTTCAGTATAAGATGTTCCAGAATACTCATTTATTAAATGAAGCAGTCCTCCAAAAGTTATTACCTCATCCATATCTATTACAACTGTTTTCTTTTCCATTACATATACCTTGTCATTCTTTCACCATCAGAATCCTCATTTAAAACTTCCTCTACTGCCTTTATAACTTCTTCGCTTATTTCATCTATTGATTTTATATCATTTACACTTCCATATTTTTTACTCTTTATTGCGTTAATATAATGCCATCCCTGAAGTGAAGCTATTTCTAAATAACTTTCTTCTGCACTTCTTAAATGACTTTCACTATTTTCATTGCCATCTCCATATTCTCTTCCTTTTCTTAAATCTCTTGAAGCCTCGAAAGGCATATGAAGGAATATTACTATATCAGGTCTTGGTAGTTCGCATAAATCAAACTCAAGTGTTTCTATAAATTTTAATATTTTCATTCTTTTTTCTTTAGTTTTAGCTTTTCCAACCTGGTGACCCATATTAGATGTAGTATATCTGTCTAGTATAACAATATCATTATTATATAGTTCATCTTCTATTTCTGCTAAAAAGTTGTATCTTCTATCAGCAGCATAATACAAACTACTTACAAGTGGATCTACCCCGGCAGAAGTTTCTGGAAAATATGTATCTTCTATTTCTTTTTTGCCTAAATATGGTCCACCTACTATTTTACCTGTCGGTGAAGAATATACAGGAAAGGAAACCTTCTTTACTTTGTAACCCTTATTAACATAATAATCAAAGAGTTTATTACTTTGTGTCTCTTTACCACTTCCATCTGTTCCTTCAATAACAATTATTTTTGCTCTTTTCATTAAAACCTCCAAAAAGCATAATTATACTTAATCTTTCTATTTGATTTTATCACTTAGTTATATTTTAGGTCAAGGAATTTGATATTTTATTATTTTTTTGGTAAAATATATGCACCGAAAGGGGAAGTAAAAATGTTAAAACAATCAGATATATTAGATGAGAAAGATAAATCACTTAGAAAAATATCCAAAGAAGTGGTTTTCCCTTTAAGTGATAAAGAGAAAACACTTATAAAAGATTCTTTAAATTATTTAAGATTAAGTCAAGATGAAGAATATGTTGAAAAGAATAATATAAGAAGTGGTATGGGTCTTGCTTTCCCACAGCTGGGAATATTAAAAAGAGTGTTTGTTATTTCTTATCTTAAAGATGATGGAATTTTTGAAGAATATACAGTAATCAATCCTAAGCTTATTTCTCATTCAGAAGAACTTATATATGTAGAAGAAGGCGAAGGCTGCCTTAGTGTCAACAGAGATGTTGAAGGCATCATTCCAAGATTTGCAAGATGTACAATAAAATACTATGATGAAGAAGGAAATAAAAAGGAAATAAGAGTTAGAGAAGAAATTTCAATAGCTTTTCAACATGAAATAGATCATATAAACGGAATTTTATTTGTAGATAGAATAGATAAAAAAAATCCATTTAAAAATAAAGATAAAATGAGAGCAATTTAGTATTTGAATTTTATCTTTTTTTCTGTATAATTATAATAGGAAAGAAGGATAAAATATGAAAAATAATATAGTAAGAGTTATAATTTGGGCTATACTTTTCTTAGTATTTCTGTTTTGTGGTATTGCAGGACTGTCTAGGAATATTAATTCCAATAAAATTACAGAGGAAGAAAAAGAAAATTTAAACAATATAGCTAATATTTATAATTTAAGTAATTATGTAAAAGAATTAAAAAAGATTAACACTATAACATCTGCTAAAGTAAAAGGAAGAAATGTTATAGTAGATTTTTCAAATGAAATAGTTGATGAGAAATATACTTTTAATTTAAAAAATGACAGACTCTACATAGAATTTAACACTATTGACAATAATGCCTGGCTTATTACAAAACTTCTGGTAGATTCTGTAGGAATTTCTAAAGGACATGATGAAGGAGAAACATATCTAGCTTTTGATACAATTGTCTATGATAAAATATCTAATGACGAATCTATTACACTTAGTATGGGAGAGAAAAAAACTGAAATAAATTTCAGCGCTGTTAAATCACTGATTGTAATTAAAGAAGGTGAAGAATTAATTCCAAATATTATCCTGCAGGAAAATGCAGATAAAATAATAGAATTTGATTATAGATATGTAAAAAATGATAAGCTTCTTAATCTATTTATAAAAGACGAAGTTAAAACTATAGAAATAAGTCAGACTCAAAAACTTAATAAAAACACTTATAAACTTCTTATAAATATACTTTCAATAATTTATAACAATGATGAAATAAGTGAGTTCACAGCAGATTATCCAGAACTGAGTACAGAAGAAACTGTAGAATTTAGAAATTTTGTAATTACAAACAAAAAAGATGAAGAAATTTATACTTTAACTGTTACTATAAGTAATGAAATAACAGATGAAAACAATCAGGAATAATCCTGATTTGTTTTTGTTTTTTATAAAATATAGTATAATAAATTTATAGATTAAATGTAATTATGGAGATTAATATGAAAAACAAATTATTTATTGGCTTACTGACAGTAATCATATGCTTAACACTAGTGGGATGTAATAATATATGCTCTGACTTAGAAGGATGTAAAAAATCAGAAGACTTAAATATACCTAAAATTGGAGATATTATTTATGAAAAAGTAGTAGAAAAACTGTCAAATACAAAAAAAATAATCGTTGAAATTAACGAAAATGATATTAAAACAACTACAGATGAAAATGAAATACAAAAAGTGCTTGAAATAATATATAATTCTCGCGAATATGAAGGAGATGTAACTTATGAAGGCACAACACGTATTTTAAAGCTATATAATTCTAATGATGAATTATTAGAATCAATTTATGTTTGGGATAATTATATTGGATTTTCACATAGCAAAGAATACATTTTAACATCAGAAGAAGATATTGAATATTTGAGAGAATTTATTGGAATAGTATAAGTTGTATACATTTACACTTAAAATAAATCAGGAACTGGTCCTGATTTATTTTATTTCTTCTAAATTAACACTAACTATTTTACTTACTCCACTTTCCTGCATTGTTATACCATAAAGTACATCTACAAATTCCATTGTCTTTTTCTTATGAGTAATTATAAGAAGTTGTGTTTTTCCTTTATATCTGTCTAAATATTTTCCGAATCTTTCTACATTTGTTTCATCGAGTGCGCTTTCTATTTCATCTAGTATTGCGAAAGGAACATTTTTTAAATTCATTATTGCAAACAACAAACTTACAGCTGTAAGAGTTTTCTCTCCTCCAGAAAGTTGTGATATAGATTTAATTTTCTTTCCAGAAGGTACTGCGATAATATCTATTCCCGTTTCAAGAATATTTTCTGGATCAGTTAATTTAAGATAAGCTTCTCCTCCTCCAAAAAGTTCTTTAAATACTTTATTAAATTCAATGTTAATACTATCAAAAGTTTTAACAAACTCTTTTTCCATTACTTTGTCCATATCATCTATAATGGATAAAAGATCATTTTCACTTTTAATAAGATCCTCTTTCTGACTGACAAGAAATGTATATCTTTTATTTACTCTTTCGTACTCCTCAATTGAATCAAGATTTACTTCTCCAATAATTTTAAGTTTACGCTTTAAATCAGTCACTATAAGTCTTGCTTCTTCCTCCATTATATTAAGTTCATAATTTTGGACAGCTTTTTCATATGTCATATTATATTCTTCGTTAAGATAGTTAAGCAAATTATCAAGTTTAATTCCACTTTTTGTAAGTTCAATCTCTATCTCATTTATACTTCTTACTAGTTCATTATAACTTGTATTAGATTTTTTTATAGTACTTTCTTTTAAATCGATATCTTCTTTCAAAGAAGTCCTATTTTTATTTAAAGTTTCTAAATTATACTCAATTTTTTGTTTGTTTTCTTCTTCTTTGGCGTAAGTATCCATTACTTCTTTAAGTTCTTTATCTGATATATCATTAGAAGATAAAGTATTTATTTCATCTTTAAGAAGTCCTATGCTTTCAAGTTTCTCTATCTTCTGTTTTTCTTTTTCGCTCATTAATTCTTTTAAACTGACAAGTTCTATGTTTTTATTATATATATTATTTCTAATTATATCGGATTCTTTATTAATTAAATTATTATTTTCCTCATATTCTTTAATATTTGTTTCTAGTATTTTTAATGCATTTTCAAGCTTTATAATTTCATATTTATCGTTTATAGCATTATTTATTTTAAGAGAGCCACCTGTAATAGAGCCACCAACATTCATGAGCTCTCCAGTTAAAGAAATAACTCTGTATTTATGATTTATTATTTTACTTATTTTTATTGCAGAAGATGCATCTTTTGTAACAATTATATTTCCAAGTTGATTCATTACAATATTATAAAATCTTTTATCAAAATTAACTAAATCTGAAGCAAGTGCAATATATCCCTCTGCATTTCTAGCCTTATTTAATGTTTCAGGATCTACCATTTTAGGTTTCATAACATTAATAGGTAAAAATGTAACTCTTCCAAGTGCTTTACTTTTTAAATACTCAATAGCTTCTTTAGCAAAGCTTTCATTCTCTACTATTACAAAATTATATGAACTTTGAAGTGCAACTGAAAGCATAATATTATATGCCTCTTCAGTTTCTATAATATTTCCAATTATATTTATTATTCCACCCAAAACTGGATTATTTAAAATATTTTTAACACCATATGGTACTTTTTCCATATTTCTTATAGAATTTTCTAAAACATCTATTTTATTTTTATATTCTATTTCTTTTCTTTTAGCTTCATTTATTTTATCAGAATTAGTTCTTATCTTTTCAGAAACAAAGGTATATTCATTATTAAGTTTCTTTAATAACTCATTCACTTCATTTATCTGAGTTTCAAGTAAATCAATATCTAATTTTATTTTATTAAGTTCAACTTTAAGTTTAAGTTCTTTTTCTTTTGAAGATATTAAATTAGTCTGAACTTCAGCATCATCTTTATTATATTTATTTCTTTCTTTTATTAGTTCTTTCTTAGTATTAAGTGAAGATAACAAGCTATTTTTTTCATTTAATTCTAAAGTTAACTTACTTATCTTAGTTTCTATATTTATTAAATCAAGTTTTAATTTTTCGATTAAAGTATTATCTTTAGAACTTTCATTAAGTGTACTTGAAAGTTTCTCTTCAAACTTTTCTTTTTCCTGCTTCTTTTCATTCAAAGTAAAACTGTAATCTGTTATATCTTTGGTAACAAGTGCAATGTCAATTGACTCAAGCTTTTCTTTATTTTCTTTATATTCTTTTGCTTTAATTGCAGCTTCTTTTAAAGGAGTGATTCTTTCTTCAAGTTCATTAATAATCATATCTACTCTTTCAATATTTTCATGAGTAGAAGATAATTTTCTTAATGAGGTTTCTTTTCTTTTCTTGTATTTCAAAACTGAAGCAGCTTCCTCAATTATTACTCTTCTTCCTTCTGGACGACTTAAAAGTATTTCATCTATTTTTCCCTGAGGGATTATATTAAAACTTTCTTTAGATGAAAAAGAATCTGTAAGAAGTTCAGTTATATCCTTAAGTCTACATTTTTCTTTATTTAAGAAATATTCATTCTCACCTGTTTTATATATTACTCTTTTAACTTCAACTTCATTATAAGGAGTTGGAATAAGCTTATCAGTGTTATCAAATACAATTGCCACTGAAGCACTGCAAGAAGGTTCTCTGTTTTTAGAACCATTAAATATAATATCTGCAATACTTTCAGTACCTCTCAAATTTTTAATTGAGCCTTCTCCTAAAACCCATTTTATCGCGTCAAGTATATTACTTTTTCCACTTCCATTGGGTCCGACTATGCCAGTAAATGATTTTCCAAGTTCAAGGGTTATCTTATCTGCAAAAGACTTAAAACCATTTATTCTTATTTCTTTAATATACATTTCTTCACCTACTTAGCATGTTTACTAAAAGCATCTTTGGCAGCTTCTTGTTCTGCTTCCTTTTTACTCTTTCCTCTTCCTTTTCCAAATAATATATTTTCAATATAAACATTTACCTCAAAGGTTTTATTATGTGCCGGTCCTTTTTCTCTAGTAACTTCATAAATAATTGACTTTCTTTCTGTTTGAACAAGTTCCTGAAGAAGACTCTTATAGTCTTTAAGAAAATCAGTATGTTTATTTATATATGGCACGATAAGATCATTAAAAAGTTTCTCGCAAACTTCCATTCCATGTTCCAAATAAATAACTGCATAAACAGCTTCAAATACATCCGCTATTACTGTTTTATTAGCTTCGTGCACACCATTTCCAAGCAGTATATATTTGCTTAAATTTATTCTATTAGCGTACTCAAATAATGCGTTTTCACATACATACAAACTTCTAAGTTTACTCATTTCTCCCGGAGCTAAGTTTGTACTTTTATATATATAATTACTAAAAACCAGTTCAAGTGCAGCATCCCCTAAATATTCAAGTCTTTCATATGACTCAATATTGTGCTCATTTGAATAAGATGTATGTGTAAGTGCAGTACTTATAAGTTTACTACTATCAAAACTAATTCCATATTCTTTTAACAGTTCCATCTTTATCCTCCTAGATAATTATACAATACTTTATTTAAATTAAAAAGCATATTTTATAGCATATGCCTTTCATAATCATCAATAATTGATTGAGTATCAGGTTTAATATTTATTTTTTCACCTAAATATGGTTGTATGTTTTCATCGGTTTTATCTTTTAATTTACCAAATATTATTTTTATTTTACCAGATTCAGTTGTCTTAACATCCGAGACATTAATTCCTTCTTCTTTTAACGCAGTTGCAACACCTATCATGACGTTTCTATCATCAAAAATATATTCTGCAATTGGAATTTTTCCTTCATATTCACATTCTGTTATTGTTTGCCATATTTTCATATATGTATTATAAATTTCAATACTTAAATCAGAACCTTTACTAGTATTTTTCACTTTGTTCCTTTCTTTGGACTTATTTCATTAAATTTCAAATATATTGTAGCATATTTTGAATTTGTTGTAAAATAATACTTTTTTAATATCTTTTTTATATATTTTTTTGTATAATTAATATTATGAAAAAGGTAATAATAAAACTAATTAATTTATATCAAATAACACCTCTTCATATGCACAGTATGTGTAGGTTTACTCCAACTTGTTCTGAGTATACTAAAATATCTATTGAACGTTTTGGAGTAATTAAAGGACTAGTTTTAGGATTTAAAAGAATTCTAAGATGTAGGCCCTTTGGTAAGTTTGGTATTGATAATGTACCAGAAAAGGATGGTAAATAATGAAAAAAATAATATATATTATAATGTTTTGTCTTTTAATTTCAGGATGCACTAAAGAAAGTGCCTTTGAAGATTCAAAAACCTACTCTACAGTTTATCCTATAAAATATGCTTCTGATTATTTATATAGTAAGTATTCTAAAGTTTCAAGTATCTATCCAAATGAAATTAATCTTGAAGAATATACTTTAACTAAAAAGCAAAAGAGTAAGTATTCAGACTGTGAAACCTTTATATATTCAGGACTTGCTGATGAAGGTGAAATAGCAAGAGACTTTCTTAATTTAAATAATAAGTTACAGATAATTGATGCAACGAAAGGAATGAATATAAACTATAACGTAGCGGAATTATGGCTTGATCCTTCAAACTATCTTATGCTCGCAAGAAATATTAAAGAAAGCCTTATAGATTATAACGACAATTTATATGTTTCTAAAGATATTGAAAAAAAATATGACTCTTTAAAGGAGACAATTTCCGAACTGGATGTAATGTTTTATAACTTAGGTAAAAACGGTAACTTTAAAACTCTTCTTATTTCAAATAATTTATTTACTTACTTAAATAAATATAGTATTCAAACTATTTCTTTAGATCCTTCATCAGATGCATTAGATAAGGCATACACTACTGCTAAAAGCTTAATTGCATCAGGCGATATTAAATATATATATACTATTAAAGATGAAGTTCTTAATGAAAGTATTACTAAACTTATAAATGATTATGAAATAGAAAGAATAGAAATAAATACTATGGCTAATCTAACAAATGAAGAAGCTGGAAATTCTGAAACATATATTACATTAATGAAAAAAATAATAGATGAATATAAAAAAGAACTATATAAGTAAAAAATATCTGATTAGTCAGATATTTTTAATTGTCTCTTTTAGCACATAAGCTATCTACAGATAATATATAAGGATCTGAAGCAGTTCCTACACCAGAAGCCCAGTTAACGCATGATTTTATTGAAATTACAGGCCTTATAGAAAGACTGGTGCTTCCACTTAATGTATCCATTCTTCCGTTGTATGATGAATATCTTATTCTAAATAGTAAAGAGCTTCCACTGCTGGTATTTGAAGGAGACATTAGCCATCCAAACTCTGCTGATGAGCTGTTTTGATATAAATAATATCCTGTATTATTAGTATTATATAGTGCCCCTGCATATACTGCTTCATCTGCTGTAAGAAGAGCTATTGGATAAGTAAGTTTTGCATTACCTGTTTTATTACTAACAGTAAATTTATCCTGACTATTTGTACATTTGTACTGTGGTGTTTTATTTGTTATAAGCCTTGTGTAAGGTGCAAAATAAAATGTTGACGATTCTCCGTAAGTTCCACTTCCAATTTCTCTATCATTACAGTAAACAGCATTCTTGCTTATTAAAGTATCAAATTTAAAACCTTCATGCTTATACGTTTCTTGATTTAAATTTGTATTATACCAGCTATCTATTGATGTTTTAATAGTTGAATTATTTGTATTAAGTCTATTACTTTCCAAGCTTCCTGTTGTTCCATACATATAACCGACATACATAGGATTATTAATAGTTGAATTAAAAGTACTGCTCGCTATAGAAGCGTTAGTAGTTGTTGCAGTAGTTCCGGCATATATAAGTCTAACACTATCATCTTCATTTGTTCTTACTATTCTCCACCACAAATCCGTACCAGAAGTATTCTTTCCAAATTTTACATAGTTATTAGTTACTTCACCAGCAAAATAATAGACATCTTTATTTTCTTCTGTATTTGTATTAACTTTATATATTATATTTCCATTATTACTTGTAGTAAAAGCTGATGTAAAAACTGTTCTTTCACTAATATTAGGATTATTAGCAATAATTTTCTTTTTAAATGAAATACATTGCTTAATTTCTGAAGAACCCTTAATTGTAAGCTGAAGAGTTTTACCAAGCATATCTACTTGATTTGCTGATTCTGAATTGTATAAATATACATATAACCTATATTTATCTATAGTTTCTGGTACTAGTTCCTTTGATAAAACAATATCTATTTTTTCATTAGTATAGTTGGAAAAGTCTCCATTCTCTATAATTTCCTCAGTCTCAGGATTAACTAAAACCCATTTTAAATATTCGTTTTTCAAAGCATTATCAATCTGATTTACTTTTATTTGTAAATTATAACAACCAAGTACAGAGTTTCTGCTTCCATTCACAGTGAATTCTATATAATCATTTGATAAAGTATAATCATTGTTATAAAGTGGCTCTGCGGAAGTTAAGTTCATAGTTTCAACATTCTCAAAGTCAATAAATAGCTTAGCGGCTACAACTTTATTAATCTTTCCTCTTCCTTCCTGCTGAGCAGAAATATAACCAAGTGAAAACCCTGTAAAGGTAATCAAAAACAGTATTCCTGTAATTATAATATATGCATTTAGGATTTTAACTTTTTTATCCATAATATTATTTCCTATTCTTTAACAATTTTATCATTATTAAATGTCTTAATCAAGAATTTAATCGCTAAAAATATTATTTAAATCGTTTGTTTTTAAATACTCATATGTCTTTTCTGTAACTACTCTGCCACGATTAGTTCTCTTAATATATCCTTCCTGCAGTAAAAAAGGTTCAATTACATCTTCTATTGTTGTCATTTCTTCTCCAATTGAAGCTGCTATGCTTTCCACTCCTACAGGTCCTCCATTAAATTTTGTAATTATACTTTTTAAATATTCTATATCAACCTGATCAAGTCCACTTTTATCTACTTTAAGTCTGTCAAGTGCATTATAGGTAATTGCTATATCTATCTTACCTTCTCCTTCAACCAGTGCAAAATCTGATACTCTTTTTAAAAGTCTGTTTGCAATTCTAGGAGTCTTTCTACTTCTTTTAGCAATTTCCATTGCAGAATTTTCATCAATTTCAAAATTAAGTACTCTACTCGTTCTCTTAACTATTTCAGCAAGTTCTTCATGAGTATAAAAATTTAATTTAGAAACTATTCCAAATCTATCTCTAAGTGGTGATGTAAGATCTCCGGCTCTAGTTGTTGCCCCTACTAAGGTAAATGGAGGAAGATCAATCTTAATACTTCTTGACTGCCCTTCAGAACCTATAATTATATCCAGTTTAAAATCTTCCATTGCACTATAAAGTATTTCCTCAATAAATTTAGGAATTCTATGAATTTCATCTATAAATAAAACATCATAAGGTTCAAGTGTTGAAAGGATAGCTGCTAAATCACCACTTTTTTCTATTGCAGGTCCACTTGCAGTTTTAATATTACTTCCAAGTTCATTTGCAATAATATAAGCGAGTGTAGTCTTTCCAAGTCCAGGAGGTCCATATAAAAGTACATGATCAAGTGAGGTTTCTCTTAAAAGTGCAGCTTTTATAAAAACTCTTAAATTCTCTTTAACTTCCTTTTGTCCAATATATTCATCAAGAATATTAGGTCTTATTGTTTTTTCATATGAATCAGTTACTATTTCTTCATTATTTAAAATATCGTTTCTCATCTATTCTCCTTTCATTTCCACTACTGTGAGATTTCTTCCCTTTTCTTTTGTTCTGTGTGAATAAAATCTATCGTTGCTGCAAACAGTACAGTAATCCGTAATATAAATATTTTCCTCTTTTAAAGATAAATCTATTAGATTTTTTTTAACTATACCATATAAATCTATTAGAAACTTTTCTCTACCATCTCTAATTCCATCATCTTTAATATAATTGTTTATATCAAATTCTTTAAATTCGTTAACAAAAAGCATTTTAACATCTTCTTCAACTTCAAAATGACATTTTCCTATCGCAGGAAATATAAAAGCTAAAATATCTTTCTCATTTGAACTAAATTCTTTTTTAAATATACTTATAGCTTCTTCACTTATTCTACTTATTGTTCCTTTCCATCCTGAGTGAATATTTCCTATAACTTTTTTAACTGGATCATATAAAATAATAGATATACAGTCAGCAGTTCTTATAAATAATGGAACATTAACTTTATTTGTAATTAGTCCGTCTACTTCAGTCACATTATAATCATCATAGATAATTTCAACAAGATTAGAATGAATCTGTTTTTCACTGAAAGTTATATTCTTTTCTGTTAAGGATAAATCTTTACAAACCTCCTCATAGGTGTGTACCTCAGTATTTTTATTTGCAGTAAAACCATGAACTATATTTTTAAATTCATTTAATTTATTAAATTGTAAATAATCATTTTTTCCATATCGGTTAATGTTAGTGATCATTTTGCTCCTTATTTTAATAATTGCTTTAAAGCTTCTTTAACCTGTGATTCGATTGGCAAATCTGTAGAGATGCTTGGAGTAACTCTTTTTATTTCATCTTTTTTATAACCTAGGCTTTCAAGAACAAGTGTAAGTTCTTCATTGAAATTTTTAGTCTCAGTTTTATTAGAAATAAGTTTACCTTTTAAATCAAGTATTATCTGTCTTGCAAGTTTATCTCCTATCTTTGGAAATTTTGTAAGATAAAGAATGTTTTCTCTATCTATTGCGTCTATTATTCCATTTACAGAACCAGTTGCAAGGATTGGAAGCGCAATTTTAGGACCAAGCCCCTTTACATTTAAAAGTCTTAGAAAAAGACTTCTTTCCTCGTCATACTTAAAACCATATAAGGAATATTCATCCTCTCTTATATGATTATATACAAAAATAGTTTCCTCGTCATTTTCATGAAACACATAAGGATTAGGAGTAAATACTTTATATCCCACTCCATTAACTTCAATTACAACGCTGTTAGAATTAATAACTTTTATAACACCTTTTAAATAATCTATCATAACTTCACCATCTTTAAATTCATTATATAATTTTTATATAATTTTATCAAATAAAAAGAGAAACAAATAGTGTAAAATATTTTAAGGAAAGGAGATAAACTCTGTTAAAATAACTTCAAAATATAAATAACGGAGTTCTTCATCAGTTTCAAGTCACACTACTTCCACCCATACCACTAGCATTAGTAATTAAATTATTATCTGATTTAACCCAAATTGATAGTATTAATATATTAAAAAAGACTAATTATTAGCCTTTTTACCATTATTCTTTTTTACAAATATAGTGCCTACAATAATTATGCTTAGTGTAACTATTCCAATAATAATATATTTTAAAATATTGTTATCGGATACATCATTATTTAATACATCTATAGCATTAATTAAAGAAAACTCTGTAACTGCTTCTCCACCATCTTTAAAAATAGCCTTCAAATGATGATTACCCGCTGATAATGTTTTAATATAATTTTCTTTAAGAATAATAATTGTACTTCCACTTTCTAGATCATAGTTATCTTTGTTTACTAATGTATCATCAAGATAAAGTTCATCAAAATACTCTAATTCTTTATCTATTTTAAATGTTAAATTAGTATCTTTATTTGAATCAAATGATTGATTATCACCACTTAAATATTTATACGTTATTTTAGTAGCATCTATTTTAACATTAAGATTATCCGTAACATTTCTATATACATATTCATTATTAATAATATCTTTAATTAATTCTAGACCATTAATTGTAAAATTATTTAAATTATAACCTTTTTTAACAGTTAATTTAATAGTTACATTACTACCTTTTACTATTTCTAAACCTTCTTTTACTTCTACTTCAACACCATCACTTTTAACAATATTAATTAGGCACCTAGTTTCTAAGATATAAGTAACTTCTATTTTTCCGCTTTTTTTAACATTCTTAATCGCAATTGAATTATTTGATAACAATGAAGTTACATCTTCATCACCATATATAATATTTCCAACTTTATAGCCCTTATATGGTGTAAATTTAATTGTAGCAGTATTTCCTTCTATAACTGTTACATCATTAGAAATAGACCCACCTAAATTGCCTTTGACAGAAGTATTTAGAGAATATTTATTTAATACATCTATTTTTACATCTATATCACTAATGACATTATAATTATTAACATCGATTGGTGTATATGTAGCTTTATATGTAACATTACCAGCCTTATCTATTTTAACATCGGTTTTCCATGTAAATCCTGTAGGTAATTTTACTGATGATAAATTATCACCTATTACACCTTTTAAATTAGTAGGAACTGTATATGAAGGCTTTGCTTTAGTTATATTAAATGTATATGAACGAGAACCTGTATATGTATCATTATCTTCTGTTATGTAATATGTAACTTTATAATTACCTACATTAGAAGGAGCACTTGTTGAAGAATACTCTGTACCATTTAATCCCTCATATAACACTAAAATATCGCTTCTAGGAACACTTGGTGTATCATATTCTAATATTCCTGCTGGTTCTATTGGATTTTTATCATAAACTTTATCTTCATATATAAGTCCAGATATTGTAACTCCTTTTTTAGAAACTTCAATTGGAATATTTAAACTAACATTACCATTGTCAACTTCACTATATGATAAAGTAACATACTTAGTTTCTGGAGTTAATACACTTGGAGATATTGAAACACTATCAGTAACATTTATTGTTGTATCATCTTTTCTTTTAGCAGTAAAAGTTAAACCTGTTTTGTTAAAACTGGTTGTTGCTTCATATTGGTTTATTGGTGTACCGGACATTTGAAGTTCAATTACCGGCGAAGATAAACCATTTAAATAATTAATTTTTTCTATTATTTCTTCATCAGTTAATACTTTATTATAAACCGTAAAATTATAAATATTACCCTTATAATAATCTTCCACTACAAGATTATTTTCTGCCCAGTCAGCATTATAATATGAAGCACCTAATACTAAATTAGTTGTAATACTTCTATTAATTAATTTATTATTTGCTGTTCGCATTGAACCAGTATCTGTAGGATAAGCACCTGGATAAAAACTATAATTACCATTTGTATCTTTCGTTATAACAACAACCGGATAATTACTGCTATTATATATTGCTTCATAATCATCATTACCATGTTTTAAAGCATACCATGTACCATCATCAGCCCCATTATTATGAATTCTAATACCAATTATTTTATTATTATCTACACCTAAAGTAGCTCCATTAAGTTGTCCAAAAACAGTTTTATTCGCACTACCTGATTTATCATATCTTGCTACAATAGTATAAGATTTTGAATCTAAATTATCATATAAATTAATATTTGTACCTAAAAATTTATAATCATCACCATAATAGGTGCCTTCCAAATTATATAAAACAGATGGATCAGTATATACTTTGTTTTCTAAATATAATTGAATCATTTGCGAATCAACATAATTACCACGCAATTTAGCATGATTTTTTATTTGATCTATACCATAACTTAAACTAGGAATACTAGTCCATTTTGCATGTTCCCTTTCGAAAGCCGCTGTTGGAATACTATTATTAAACTTCTCAAATTCAGCTTTAATATTTTCATACGATAAAACATTTTGACGAAGTTCATTATATCTATCTTTAATTTCCTTAGGATATAATTCTAATAATCTAAGCCATAATAAACTAGTACTTCCACCATAATTTTGTGGACAATTATTATTTATATTATATGTCCCTTCTCCATTAAAATATAATCCCCATGTAGAATCCAAATCATATAAAGATGGATACCATACTTGACCATCATATGTAGCTAATAACATGTTTTTATTAGCATTATCCACGGCATTTGACAAATCCATAAATATAAAATAATTTAAGGTTGCATCTAAATTTAAATATTGTCCAAAAGTTTGTTTATTAGAAAATTCAGCATCAGTACTATCTTTAATAAAAGCAATAACTCTATTTAATTTGGCAAAAGCTACCGCTATTTCTTCATCAGTTGAATTTGGTCCAGCTTCAATCGACCAATCTTCACCATCAACTACTGGTGCTAATTTTTCAAATGTTGTTGATGTATTGGTATATGTATTTTCTGCACCCATAATAATATGATTATCATTTTTAGAATCCATGTTGAACATCCATCCATCTTTAGGAATATTCCATGTATATAATCCATGATATTGATCATTAATATATATTTCAACTGGATAACCATCGACTAAACCATTATTTGGTGCGCTATCAAATAAATCATACTTTTTTTGCATTTGAGCTGCTAATCTAGCCGAAACAACATTTCTACCTTGAGTACTATCAATCCAATTAGCCTTCAAGCAATATTTACTTTGACTACCCCAACCCATTCCAACATCAACTTTATTCTTTTTATCAAAAGCAGAATCATACAATGTAATAGTAAAGTTCTTTTTATCATATGCTAAACTTGATGTTCCTTGTAATTTGATTTTAACATTGCTTGAAAAAGAATCATCACCATCAACATAATTCATAGTTACTTCTTTACTTTGTGTTTTATCAGTTAATGTTAAAACATCTCCTGTAAAATAAACTTTTGGTAAATCTTCAGTAGTTGGTGTTGCATATGTATTTATTACATTAAGTGCCATAAACACAGAAATACTAATTATTAGTAATATTACTAGACTATACAATTTTTTTCTCATTATCACCATAATTACACTAACCTCTATCATAAGATATATATCCTATCTATTATATAATGTATTTAAGCATATAACTGTTTTTTTGTCAATATTTTTCGTTTCGTTTCGTTTCGTTTCGTTAACTTTGTATGAACTTTAAAACTAGCTTTTTGATAAAA
>CAZVIQ010000006.1:0-27123 GCA_964626795.1 uncultured Muribaculaceae bacterium | reverse complement strand
TTAATTATTTGCCTTTCTATCATTTATATCTACATTCATTTTCTTCATATCATCACGTATTTTATCAGATAATATAAAATTCTTTTCTTTTCTAAGTTCTTCTCTGATATCTACAATATAATCTATATATTTTTGTGAATCTTCACTATTAGTTTCTTCTTCAAACCTAATGCCTAAAATATTAAGCACTTCATTATCAAAGAAATTTAAAATATATTGAATTTTATTTAAGTCTTTTTCACCATTGATTTCTTTTATTAATATATTAGAAAATTCATAAACAAACGAGATTGCTAAAGCTGTATTAATATCATCAAGCATTGCCTCGATAAACTTATTCTTTAGCTCTTCAAGATTTTTATCAGTTTCAGTTATTTCAAAGTTATCAGCTAACTTTCTTGCTTCACTTAAAGCTTTATTTATTTTGTTATACCAAGCTTCTGACTCTTTTAATTTTTCATCTGTAAAATCAGTAGGTTTTCTATAATGAGTAGTTTCTAAATAAAACCTCACTACCATAGGACTATACTTTTTAAATAATTCTTCAAGTGTTATAAAGTTACCTAATGATTTTCCCATTTTTTGACCATTTACTGTTACGAGATTATTATGAATAAAATAATTAACATATTTAGCATCATTAGCTATTTCAGACTGTGCAATTTCACATTCATGATGAGGAAATACATTATCCATTCCACCACCGTGAATATCAAAAGTTGCACCTAAATACTTCTTACTCATTACAGAACACTCTATATGCCATCCTGGAAACCCTACACTCCATGGTGAAGGCCATTTCATAATATGACTTTCATCTGCTTTTTTCCATAATGCAAAATCTTGTGGATTTCTTTTGTCTGTAGAGACTGTAATTCTTTCACCACTCAATGTTTCTTCAAGAGTCCTGTTAGAAAGCTTTCCATAATCACTAAATTTAGCTACATCATAATATACATTCCCCTCATCAGTAACGTATGCATATCCTTTATCAATAAGTGTCTTAATCATTTCTTGCATTTCAATAATATGTCCTGTCGCTCTAGAACTTATGGAAGGCTTTTTAATATTAAGTTTATCCATCATATCAAAATAAACATTTTCATAATGATAAGCTATTGCCATTGGATCAGTTTTTTCAAGTTTAGCTTTTTTCTGAATCTTATCTTCTCCCTCATCTGCATCAGATACAAGATGACCTACATCTGTTATATTCTGTACATATTTTACTTCATAACCAATGTATCTAAGAAATCTAATTAATGTATCAAAAAACACATAGCTTTTTGCGTGACCTAAATGAGGATCGCCATATACAGTAGGTCCACACACATAAATACTAACCATTCCTGGGATTATGCTTTTAAATTCCTCTTTATTTTTTGTTAAAGTATTATATATTGTTAATTTCATTATTACCCTCCTAGTAATTTTTAATAGTTTTTAGTACATTTTTATCATTTCAAACTGTTGTCCACTACTCTTTAATAATTCACTGTGAAACAGTTTTAAATGCTCATCAAGTTTCATTTTCTTCATTAATGCTCTTATTATATCTTCTGTAGAAAATTCTCCAAATTTTTTATCTTTTTTTATTTCTCTTACAAAACCAGCCATTTCCTTTATTTTTAATACCAAATAAGGAAAATTTTTGCCATTAATGCTATCTGCTGCATCATACGGTAAATATAATAAATCATCACTTTCAAACAAACTCATAATTGAATCGATGCTTTTTTGATCTATAAAAAAATCTAAAACAGACTTTTCTTTAGGAGAGCTTTCTCTTAATGCCTCTATAGAACTTACAAACTCATAAAAAGTGAATTTTGAAGTTGATAATCTTGAAGTTGCAAAATAATCAAATGCAGGAGTTTCAAGAGTTTCTAATGATCGTGCTGAATAACAAGAATCAATATTTATACCACGCAATCTTTTAAAATGCGCTGGTAATATTATATTATGAAACTCTCCTATTCCTCGAGTTTTACATTTTTTCTCATATTCATCAACATTTCCATCTTCATAACTTAAATCAGTCACTTTCACTATCATTCTTTTATTATCTTTAAAAGTTATTTCTCCATCAGGCGAAACATCATCTATTTGATATGCTTTCTCACTTGAAAGCATTGTTGCAATTTTTTCCGCTATTAAGTTTTTAACCATTAAAACCTCCTATTTTAAAAACAAATAAATTTATATACTCATTAGTTCTTTTTCTTTTTCTTTAAATTTATCCTCAACTAATTTATTATATTTATCAATATTTTCCTGAACTTTTTCTAGATATATCTTTTCTTCATTTTCAGAATATTCAGCTTTTTTAATGGAATTATTAATATCCTGTCTTATATTTCTAAGTGCAATTTTTGCCTCTTCAGACATATCTTTTGCTTGTTTAACATAATTTTTTCTGTTTTCTTCATTAAGTTCAGGTGTAGTCAATATAATAACTTCTCCATTGTTAGTGGGTGTCATACCAAGATTTGCTTCAAATATTGCTTTTTCTATGTCTCTAAGACTATTTTTATCAAAAGGTTTAATAATTAATTGTCTTGCTTCAGGTACCGAAATCGTAGACAAACTCTGTATAGGAGTTGGTGTTCCATAATAACTTACCATAATTCCATTTAATATATTTGGATTGGCTCTTCCAGCTCTTACAGTTGTAAATCTATTATCTAAATTCTCAACAACTTTTTCCATTTTATTTTTTACTTCATTTTCATTAAACATATTCTTTATCACCTACAGAAATTATATCATATTTTATGAAAAATAAAAGAAAAATAAACAAAATTCGTTTAAACTACCACTTTGTTTATTTAATTTAAAACTCTCTAATATTCATCAAACATTTTTTGAAGTTTTTCTCCTGTTTTATAAGCTTTCCTATAAAAATCAGTAACAGACATATTACTATATTTTTTTGAATAAATTAATTCTAAAGTTATTGGTCCCTTATATTCACTTTCTTTTAAATGCTTAATTATTTCTTTCCAGTTTACTGTGCCATCAAAAGGAATTAAATGTTCATCTTCTGATCCATGATTATCGTGAAGATGAACTTCAAATATTCTACCTTTATATGTTTCAAAATCAAAATTATTATCAAAGAAGGCGTGATAATGACCAGAATCAAAACAAAGTCCTATATTATCTTCTGTTATATTTGATAATACATATTTTAAATGTTCTCTTATTTTAATATTTTCAAATGCAATTTTAACTCCTGCTTTTTTAGCATAATCTGTTATTTTCTTTATTCTTTCTAATCCTAATGCATTGGGCGAAGGTGCTATAAAACCAACTACAGCATGCATTATCACTAAAGAAATATTGTTTTTCTTACAATTATTAATATCTTTAATATACTGTTTTACCAGTCTGTCTCCTTTTCTACCCTCATTCCATATAACATTAAATCCTCTAAATTTAAGATGAGCGGTAGTAATCTTTAATCCTATTTTTCTGGCATATCTTAATTGCTTTTTTTGAGAAAATTTCCATTTTTCGTTATACCATTGTATAAAAGCGTTTTCAAAACCAGCTGCTTTTATTGCATTTATAGTTTCTAAAGCAGTTGTCTTTGAATTTTGATTACTTATTGAAACAACTATTTCTCTCATTCTTACCTCCGATTAAAGCTTCCTTATAGTACAGTATATTCTTTTATGCTTTATTCAATTCTTTTAAAACCTAAAAAACAAGTTAGATTTCAATAAATAAATTATAACACGTATGACCAAACAAAAAAGTATTATTTGTCTAATACTTTTTCATTATTATTTTATTTCTGATAAATCTTTAATAAATGCATCTTTATCTTGAAATCCTGTAACAGTTTTTACCATTTTACCATCTTTAAAATAAATTATAGTTGGTATACTTAAAACTTTAAATTCATTTGCAAGATTAGGATGATGATCAACATTTACTTTTAATATGTCAATATCTCCATCAAGTTCCTCAAGAATAGGCGCGATCATTTTACATGGTCCACACCAATCAGCATAAAAATCAACAAGCCATGTCCCTTTAGTTATTAATTCTCCAAATTTTTCATCTTTTAGTATTAACATTTTTATCCTCCATATTTTAATATTAATTCATTTAAATTTTTAAATTTTAATTTTTCTTGACTCTGCAATGTTTTAGCAGATTCGACATCTATTATACCATACTTTAATAGTATGTCTAAAGTACTGTAATTAAATTCATCTACACTTGTAGTATTTTGATAAATTTTTCTAAGTTCAAATAATTCCTCAGTTGCTTCAAGCTTATCATTTACCAGTGAAGAAAGCACCAAACTTTTATTCAAGATAAATGAGTTTAATTTTGAATCAGTTAAGCCTTCTACATCAAAGAATGGTTGATTCAAGAAAAACAATGCAACAAATACTATAATATATGTTTCTGCTAAAGAAATAATAGCACCTAATATTCTAGAACCAATTCCAAGTACTATAGTAGCGTCCAGTATTTTTTCTACAATCTTGGTTACTTTTAAGATAATTCTTAAAAATACCATTAGTAACGAACATACAATTACGAAAGATATAAATTCATAAAACAATATGTTAAATACTGCGACTCCTTTAAATATTCTAAACTCAAAGAAAGGAAGATTACTGTATAATATTTTAGCAATAGGATTTTTAAGTTGAAATGCTAACACAAATACTACTATTATACCGACAAGCCCTACTATACTTTTAATTGCTCCGTTCCTTATTCCATTAAGTAACCCAATTATAAATACAATTATAATTAACACATCAATTATATTTATTCCACTCATTTTTATTCACCTATACTAATTATATTATATTTTTTTATATTTTTATATACCTTTTTATGATAAAATTAAATAAATGGAGGAAATTCATGACAATAGTATTTAAAGTAAGTGAAAATATTAAAGAAAAAATGATTGAATATTATAAGGATATGTGCAAACCTTTAGCACCTCCTTACGCAATATTTCAAGCAGTTGAAGAAGATACAGTTGTAACTCTTTATCAAAGTGGTAAAGTTATGTTCCAGGGAACTAGTGCTGATATAGATGCAAATATGTGGAAAGATCAGGAAAAGCATCTTAATAATATAGATGTTGATGTAAGAAGTACTGAGGAAAAGAAACAAGATAAAGATATGACTCATTACTACTTCAGTGCAATAGGCAGTGATGAAGTTGGAACAGGTGATTATTTTTTACCTATAGTTGTTACTGCTGCTTTTGTAGACAAAAAGAATATCAGCTTTCTTGAAAAATTAGGAGTTCATGATTCTAAAAAACTAACTGATAAGAAAATAATGTCCTGTGCACCAATGATTATAAAAAAGATTCCTTATGAATCTATTATCCTTTCAAATAAGGAATATAACAAATATCATAGTGATGGAATAAACATGAATAAAGTAAAAGCAATACTTCATAATAAAATGTTATATAAAATGAAAGAAAAAAATCTACCTTATCAAAAGATAATAGTAGATCAGTTCGCTTATCCTGGTGCTTATTTCAGTTATTTAAAAGAAGCTACTAACAAAGTAACTAATATAACCTTTTTAACTAAAGCAGAAGATAAAAATCTTAGTGTTGCGGCTGCATCTGTAATAAGCAGATACATATTTTTATTAGAACAGGTAAAATTAAGTAAAAAATATAAAATGGAAATCCCAAAAGGAGCAGGTTCTGGAGTAGATAAAATAGGAAAAGAATTTATAGAAAAATTTGGTAAAGATGAACTTTATAATATTGCAAAAATAAGTTTTAAAAATACAGAAAGAATAGTATAAATACAATCTGTATTTTTTTTATATGTTAAGAAAATTCATTATTAAATCTATAATTATATCTTTCTCTTTTGGATTAGATTCAGCTATTAAAAGTGTTAAAGCTGCAAGAGTATTATTATCTATAACTTTTTTATCGTTTTTATAAAGAATGTTGTAGTATTGTAAAAAATAGATAAACAATGTAGCGGCAATTCTTTTATTACCATCAATAAATACATGATTTTTTACAAGCATATAAATAAAGTTAGAAGCTTTTTCTTCTACAGAAGTATACAAAGCTTGTCCATCATAAGTCTGATATATATTTTCTATAATAGAATTAAGTCCATTTTCTCTTTCTAAAGCAAATAAATCACTTTCTTCTTTAAATCTAAGTAAATTTACAATATTTTTACATTCATCATAATTTATTTTTTTATTACTTTTCTTGCCTTTTATTTTACTTAAAGTTTTATGATCATAATCATCTAATATATTCAAAGCTTTAGAATATTCTTTAATAACTTTTAATACTTCTTTTGCATCATCTCCATCTAATCGTTCATCTGCACGAGTTGCAATATCTATTAGCTTCACTGTTTTTTCCAAATATTCTAATCTTCTTTGATTTAAAGCATAACCTTTTAGTAAATATTCTTTTAAAATATTATTTGCCCATTTTCTAAATATAATACCATTTTGAGATTTAACTCTATAACCAACTGATATAATTACATCAAGATTATAATATTCTACATTATATGTTTTTCCATCTGATGCAGTTGTCGCAAATTTTGCGACAGCTGCAATATCACTTAATTCTTCTTTTAAAGCATTATTTATATGTTTACCTATAGTTTTTATATCTCGTTCAAATAATTCTGATATTTGTGCTCTATTAAGCCACACCGTCTCTCCTTCTAAATTTACTTCTAATTTAATGTTTTGATTTTCAAATATTATAATTTCATTTTTCATTATTACATTTCCTCCTACCTATATTATATGACAAAAAAATACAAAACTCTTTTTTTGCAAAAGAAAAAATGTATAAAATTACATTTTTTTATAAACTCTATCTTTTAATAATTTAATAACAGAGACGGCCATTAAAGTTTGAATATTATCATTAAAACTTATATAATATCCAAATTTTACATAATCATTAATTTTGATGCCTTTTTCGGCAAGATTTTCTAAAGTATAATAAGTTTTTCCATCAATTCCCATTATAGAATAAACATCAAAATTATCATTATAAAATACAACTTTTCCTATCATTATTTATCACTCATTTCTTTTATATGATTTAAAATATTTAAAGATTCAAGTGGGGTTATTTCAAGCACATTAATTATTTTTAAATATTCTCTAAGTTCATCTTTTATTTCAGGCTGCAGATCTAAAGTAAACTGTTTTACTTTCTCTCTAGAAGAGCCTTCTTCATAAATATTTAAAAGTTCATTTGCAGATTTAATTACTTTATTAGGAAGTTCTGCAAGTCTTGCTACATTAATTCCATAACTTTTATCTATTGCACCCTCTAAAACTTTATGTAAGAATTTAACATTTCCATCTTCTTCATGTATTGATACATGAACATTTTTAATACTGTTATCAGATGAAGACATTTTTGTTAATTCATGGTAATGAGTTGAAAATAAAGTTTTACATTTTATATCTGAGCTTATATATTCAATTATTGCCCCGGCAAGACTCATTCCATCATAAGTACTGGTTCCACGGCCAAGTTCATCAAATAAAATCAGACTGTTTTTAGTAGCATTCTTTAAAGCATTTGAACTTTCTTTCATTTCCACCATGAAAGTGCTCTCCCCTCCTACTAAATCATCACTCGCCCCTATTCTAGTGAATATTTTGTCGAATATTGGAATATTTGCACTCTTTGCCGGAACAAAAGAACCTATTTGATTTAATATAACAATAATTGCCAGTTCTCTCATATATGTAGATTTACCACTCATATTAGGTCCAGTAATTATCATAATATTGGTTTTATTATCCATAAGCACATCATTATTAATATATTCTTCTTTTATAACACTTTTAATAACAGGATGCCATCCTTCTTTAACATCTATAATATTATCTTCATTAATAATAGGTCTTACAAAATTATTTTCATCACTTACAGAAGAAAGTGATACCATTACATCTATAAATGCAATCTTATTTGAAACATTCTGTATATCTTTAATTGCGGTTTTTAATATTTCTTTTATTTCAATAAATAAATCATATTCTAAAGTATTTATTTTTTCTTCAGCATTAAGAATTAGATTTTCTTTTTCTTTTAATAATGGAGTAACAAATCTTTCACTGTTAGAAATAGTCTGTTTTCTATCATACATCCACTCTTCTTTTATATCTTTAGCTGCACCTTTACTTATTTCAATAAAATATCCGAATACTCTATTATAACCAACTTTAAGAGTTTTAATTCCAGTTCTAACTCTTTCTTCAGTTTCAAATTTGCTTATAAAATCTTTTCCACTTTTTCTTATACTTTTAAGTTCATCAAGTTCATCATTATAACCACTTTTAATGATTCCTCCCTCTTTTATAGTAATAGGAGCATCTTCATCAATTGCTTTTTCTAATAATTCACAAATGTTTTCAAAAGTAGGAAGCTCAGCAAGTCCAAGTTTTTTAAAAACACTGTTTATCTGAGGTAAAACTTTTAAACTGTTCTTAAGTTGTATCATATCTCTTGCATTTATATTTGAAATTGATACTTTACCGCATAATCTTTCTAAATCATATATTTCATATAAATATTCTTTGAGTTCACTAGTTAGTAAAAATTCCTTACTAAAAAGTTCTATTAAATCATGTCTTTTAGTAATTTCATCTTTCTTTAAACTCGGGCTAATTATAAAACTTTTTAATAGTCTGCTTCCCATTGCAGTCTTAGTCTTGTCTAAAAACCAGAATAGACTGTTAATCCTGTCCTTATTTCTAAGTGTTTCAATAAGTTCTAAATTTCTAACACATTCTTTATCTAAATATAAAAATTCATTATTATCTACAAATTCAACAATCTGAAAATGTGACAAATCTTTTTTCTGATTATCTTCTAAATACGTTAAAACTATTTTAACAACATGTCTTAATTTTTCATCATCTATATTTATTAAAAGATTTTTATATGTATCATTTATTACAATATCTTTAATACTAACATAAACATTATAATTTGATTTTAAAATATGTATTATTTCTTTGTTGAATGAAGTATCAACAATTACTTCTTTTATTCCTAAATTACAGATATAACTTATTAATTTATCCTTATTATGTTCAACGTAAGTAGTATAAACTTTTCCGCTTAATAAATCTGCGTAAGATAAAGCATATATATAATTATAATCCATTATACTGGCAGTAAAGTTATAATCTTTTTCGTTCATCATTTCAGAATTTGTTATACTACCTGCTGTTACTACTTGAATTACTTCTCTTTTAACTATCCCTTTAGCGTTCTTTGCCTCTTCCATTTGTTCACATATCGCAACTTTATATCCAAGTTTTATAAGTTTATCTATATAAATATTTACTGCATGATGAGGTACCCCACACATAGGAACTCTTTCAGAAAGTCCAGCATTTTTACCAGTAAGAGTAAGTTCTAAATCATGAGATGCTAATAAAGCATCTTCAAAGAAAAGCTCATAGAAATCTCCTAAACGATAAAACAAAAGTACATCTTCATACTCGTTTTTAGTTTTAATATATTCTTTCATCATAGGACTTAGTTTATTATAATCAACATCTTTTCTATTCATATTACTACACCTAACTTCACTTATATCTCATACTTATTTTATCACAAAATATAAATTTGTGATATTTTTTCAAAAAAAAACTTTTAAATATAATATATTTGAAAGTTTCAATATACTAATCCTTAGGTTTACAAAACCATGCTACTAAGAATGACATTATAATTGTTACTGTTAAACCCCCAGATGCATTTGTCATAAGTCCAGTAAATATTCCGATAAATCCAAACTCTTTAAAACCCTCGACTGCACCTGAAGTAAGTAAGTGTCCAAAATTAGTAATTGGTACAGTCGCACCAGCTCCTGCCCAATATATAAACTTTTGATATAAACCAAAGCCAGATAAAACACTTCCTATAACTACAAACAAAGTATTTAAATGACCTGGTGTAAGTTTTGTGTTTTCTAAAATTATTTGTCCTATTAAACAGACAAGTCCACAAAATATGAAGGCATTAATATACATTTTCTACCTCCAGACTTATTAAGTGTGAAACAGCCGGCATACTTTCTTTTAAGTTTACACTCATTAATGAATGTAATGAGCCAGTTCCTACGATTAGTATCTTTTTATACTTTTTCTTAATTATCTTGTTAAAGAGTATTAAAGGCAAGCAAATTGGTCCACTTCCGCCTGCAAAAATCTTACCAGAATATTCACTAAATAATACTGTCCCTGCATCAATAACATTTTCAAGAGAAACTTTATATTTAAATTGCAAATATTCTTTCATTATTCCAAGACCATAAGCTCCTAAATCTCCTGTAATTATAATATCGTAATAGTCAGGCTTTCTGTTAGTGCTTACTAAATGTTCATATATTACTTCTGCACAGGAAGGTGCCATTGCACTACCCATATCATTTGCATCTTTATGTCCCATATCAGTAACTTTACCAATAGTAGCAGACTCAATTTTAATTTTGGATTTTTCCTGTGAAACTATTACACTTACACTACCAGTGGCGCTAAAAGAATTTACTTTTTTTCTTAAGTATCCATATTCTACCGGATATCTAAATTGTTTTTCATTTACTAAATTATGAGAACTGCTGATAACAACTGCATTTTTAATTTTATTGCTATCAACAAAAGATGAAGCAATGATTAACCCTTCTACAAAAGATGCACAAGCACTAAAGACTCCTAAAAAAGGTATATTATAATTTCTAGCATTAAAATTTGATGCCAGAATTTGATTTTGAAGATCTCCTCCAATTAGTAATTCTATATCATTGCTTTTTTTATTTATTTTTTTTAATAAACCATTCAAACAAATATCTTGATATATTGATTCTGAGATTTCATATGATTTATTTTTTCTATCATAAGTATCTAAAACTTTATCTACATTTTTATAAATTATAGGATTATATTCATCTTTTCCCAAAAGTGAATAATAATTATTAATATATACATTTTTAAACTTCATAGTTCTCATAATAATACTCCCTTAATAAATGCCATGACTGCTGCAGATAATATTCCATACGTTATAATGCTTCCTGTTAATTTATAAATATTAGTTCCGAGTCCTTTTACATAACCTTCTTTTCTGCAATCCATAGTACTACTTGTCATCGCATGTGCAAATCCAGTAGTCGGTACAATTAAACCACACTTCGCAAAGCTCACAACTTTATCAAAAAATCCAAAGCCTGTTAATATTGAGGCTGCGACAACAAGTGTAATCATTACATATAAATAAGAAGCATTCACACTTATATTAAATAAATATATATACAACTGACTAATAAGCTGTCCAAAGACTCCCATTAATCCTCCAATAAAAAATGAAATGAAATAATTTCCAAGCTTATTTTCTTTAGGAGAATGTTTTTTTACTAATTCTTCATACATCTTTTTATTCATTTATTTCACCTAGTTTTATTATGTAATAAAATTTAAATGTAATACATTAAAAAAGAATTACTCACTTAATTCATAACTCTTTTATGTAGTACTAAATATTATCATTTATATCAAAAGCATAATCGTAACTAATATTATTATAAAAATTTGTTTCAATAAAAGCTTTTTCTTTATGAGAAAACTCGACTATTTTTTTTGACGTATAATTATTAAAAAATTCTTTAACTCTTTCTATTATATTAATTTCTTTGTTACTAAAAACTTTATTTTGTATTTTTACTTTTCTTAAAATATTATGACATTCATACTCGTTTTTAAATTCTATTTTATATTCTATTACTTCTTCTTTAGATAGTTCATTAATTATTTTCTCGAAATCATCTGGAACAGGCCCAAAATCTGCTTTGGCATATTCTAAACCAGTAATTGATGATCCTATTTCTTTATAAGCTATAAAATCCGCATAAAACATTTCTTTTAGAAGTTTTGTTTTTAAAACAGAATTATCAGCAAATAATAAAATCATATTTTTAATTTTGTCTATCGAAAATTTAGTAAAACCATTATATATAGTGGGTTCAAATTCAGAAGTCAAAAACAATTGTTTCGCATTGTTTCCAAATACGCCATCTAATTCTTTAGTTATCTTAAGATACTCTTTTTCACTAAATCTTTCTTTATTTGAATTAATAATTATTAACAATGTTTCAGGATTTTCATATAACGTTTTTAATGTAATTAAATATATATCGTTTGGAATTGATTTACCTAGTTCATAACTTACTAAGGTTTTTTTTGCACAACCAATAATTTTGGCAAACAATTCTTGAGATAAATTATATTTTTTTCTAAGTTCAACAACTTTTTCTTTAGGAAGCCCGTATTTACTATTATAATTATTAATTGCTTCTCTCGAAGCTATATTGTCTAGTTCTTTATCATATACTAGATTATTACATTTCTCACAAAATCTTCTTTTACTAATAAATACAACTTTTTCATTCTTAATATAATATACATGTTTATGATTTTTTGTGTAAGTATTAGTACTACCACACACATCACATTTCATATAATTATCTTTCTCCTTTTTTATTTTTTGTAAGATGAAAAGACAAACACACAACAATTTTGCTACCATTTTCTTCTTCCATCTTTATTTTAATATATGCTAAAGCTTTATTAATAGGCTTTATAAAAACCAATGTATTATCACTTTTAGCATAAAACGGTTTAGGATCATAATGATAAAAATTAGCATTTAAATAAATAATATGTTCTTCCCACGCCGTTTCTTCGGTAATACCGAAATCTAATAAATCTTGCAAATAATCTCTGTCTGGTCTATTTTGAAATTTTCTCTTGCCAACTTTAATTAATTGCTTCATTTCTGAGAGTAATTTAACCTCTTTGCCTGTCATTGGCAAGTATCTCCCTTACATCTTTAAAACCTCAGTTTCCATAATATCCTTCTCCTTACAAATTTATGGTAACATATGTTACTACTAATGTCAACTATTTTAATAAAAAGAAATATAACTAAGCAGCTATATCTCTTTTTATCATTTTTAAAGCAAAGTTTTCTTTCCGCGACACTTGAGCCTGAGACATACCAAGTATTTTAGCTGTTTCACTTTGGCTATAATCTTTATAATATCTTAAATCTATTATTTTTCTTTCAGTTTCTTCTAATGAACTAATAGATTCATTAATTATAACTTTATTATCCACTTCCTCTCTTTCATCATAGCCCGTGAGATTTTCAAGTGAAGTTTCTTCTCCTAATGAAGCTTCAAGGCTTAAAGTAAATTCACTGGAACTAATTATATTTGCAAGTAATTGTTCTTCAATTTCCATAAATTCACTTATCTCTTTTAAACTTGGAGTTCTTCCTAAAGTCTGAGCCAAAGAATCTTTTGCGTTAATATATAATTTATATATTTTAAAGTAATCGCTTGAAAGTCTTATGTTTCTATCATTTTTAATATATTTTATTATTTCTCCAAATATATAAGTATAAGCAAAAGTAGAAAATTTAGTTGGACTTCTAGCATTATACTTTCTGTATGCATTTATAAGACCTATCACACCTACCTGAAACAAATCTTCTATTTCGTAATAATAACTATATTTACTGGCAATTTTATATATTAAATCTTTATTTTCCTCTACTAACCTTAAAATTTCATCTCTCATAAATCAAACATCCCTATCGCGGTTAATTCATTTGCTGATTCAAAAAACAAATCATTAGATAAATTTTCATTTATAAATTCTTTTATATTAAGATTTATTAAATTACAAAACGTTATTTTCCCATTATATCTATCAATAATATCAAACAGTTCACTTAGTGACTCTATTCCACATTTATCAATTCTTTTTAACTTATCAAAATTTACAACAATATATTTAAGTTCATTTTTTAATATGGTTGGAAAAACTTCTTCATTAAATTTTTTATAAGTTAATCTGTTAAAAACTCCTTCTATTCTAATAAAAAGAATTCCTTTTTTGTATTCCATTTTTATACACATTTATGTCACCGAGATAAATATAATACATTTCTTATCTAATTTCTTTCATTACGACAAAATTAGAAAATTATTTCGTACGACATTTATTTACTAATTTCTTTAAAAGATAAAAAAGAAATAATAATATTGTCCCTAAAAGAACTAATAAAGAACCAATTACTAAAGAGTAATCATAAACTATTTTCGGCTTTGAAGCTATATTATAAGCTATTTTGCCTGTGTCTAAAGTAGGAACATTATCTTCATTTAAAACATTAATATAATTCAAATAACAGATTTCTTTTTCTTTTATTACATCCTCATATTTATAAAAAATTAAACTGCTTTCTAAATCTTTTATTAAATCTTTTTTATCATTAAAGTATCCTTCTAAATATACTTTTTTATACTCGTTTTTTTTAAACAACTTATCTCTATATCTATATTTTAAAATCACTGATTTATTTACTTTATTAAATAAATCAAAATTATCATAAGTGGTCATCGCAAAATTATTATTATGAATTTGTATATTAACTGTGTTATAGCTGATCAAGCTTTTATTATTATCACTGAAAGATAAGTTAAAACTTCTATTTAATAAAGATTTGCTACTGTAAAAAAGAGTGATTTTTATATCTTCTGTTTTATATTCTGAACTTAATTCCAAGAATATTTTCTCTCCATATTTTAAAATAATTCCTTCATTACTTACCTTACCATTATCAAGTTTATAAATATTATTTCTTTTTAATTCATTTTCTGTTTCTATACTTATTTTATAATCAATAAATTTATCTAAAGACTTATATATTACTGCAATTCCTTTTATATAAAAGTCCCCATCTCCTATAAAGTTATCTATTTTTATATATTTTACTTCTGATAAAGTCATATCTTTTATTTCTTCCCGAATTTCTATTTCTCTAAATAATTTCATTTCAGGTAATTCATAACTCCAGGAAGAATAATCAGAATATATATAATCTTCATAATCATATATATCTTTACTCTCTACATTATATATTTCATAAATATTTTCTAATAAATCAAGTTTATAAAATTTGTATCTTAGTTCACTTTCTATTACTTTTTTATTTTCTAAATCTTTTATTTCAGTAGTCCAGTTTTCCGCATTAATATGTATTATAAAAGTAAAAAATATAAACATTACACACACTGCTTTTTTCATTTTTTCTCCTTTCATAGAAATTAAAACATAATAAAAATAATAAGTAAAAGTTCAAATTTATATTTTAAAAAATAACAAAAAAACAAATATTATTAATCTGTATATTCAAATTATAATATTTGTTTTAAATTGTAATTCAAATAAATAAATTTCTAAAATTTTATTTATTTACTCTTTTCATCTTAATTGTTACTTTATATTCTTCATCTAAAGTGCTTTCAAATTCAAAATCACTTAATTCCTCTACTTTCGCTAGTAGTTCAGATTTAATTAGTTTTTCATTTTTGTTTAGGATAGTAAGTATTTCTTTGTTATCACTTTCGAACCAAATTATGATTCTATCTTCAACATTAAATCCCGCTTCTTTTCTAAACACTTGTGATGCTCTTATAATATCTCTTAAAACGCCTTCATCTTTAAGTTCTTTTGTTATTTCTGTATCAAGCGCTATAGTAATATCATTTTCACTAATCACTTTAACAGTAGATTTTTCTTTAAATGTTACATTAAACAAACTGCTTTCTAAATCAAAATCTCCTAAATTAATATTTTCATTATTTTTAACTTTGTCTATCAAATCTTTATTATCTTTAACTTCTTCAAGTAAATTTTTAACTTCATTAACTTTATCTTTTAATACTGCTCCTGCATTTTTAAAATTAAGTGTTAAATATTCATCTTTAAGTGAATCAAAATTATTAAGTACTGCCAATTCTTTAACATTAACTTCACTTTTAAGTATATTCTGATATTCTGTAATATCTATTTTTTTACTTATATATAATCTTCCAAGAGGCTGTCTTACTTTAATATTAGACTCATTTCTGGCTCTTAAAGCGATTGAAATTATATCTCTTAATGAACTAGTTTTTTCTATAATTTTTTCATCTATATTGTATCCGCTTACTTTAGGATATTTACTTAGATGTACTGAAGTTGAAATATTCTTTTCATACGCAGTTATAATAGTTTGCCATATATATTCAGTCATAAATGGAATCATAGGTGCTAAAACGCCTGTAGTTCTTTTTATTGAATCAAACAGTACATAGTAAGCGTTTTTCTTATCATTATCATCTTCGCTCTTCCAGAATCTTCTTCTGTTTATTCTTATGTAGAAATTGCTTACTTCATCTACATATTTCTCAAATGAATCAACAACAGGCTTAGTTTCATAGTTTTCCATTGCCTCCTCTGATTCTTTAACAAATTTATCAGTTAGACATAAAAGCCATTTATCAGTTTCAGTAAGAGATTCTAAGGTTGGTTTATAATCTGTCAAATCTACTTTATCTATTTCAGCATATGTATTAAAGAATACTATCATATTATAGAATGCAAGAAGTTTTTTCTGAGCTTCTTCACCTAATCTATAACTGAATCTTACATCATTTGAAGTATTAGTTCCTAAATAATTATATCTAAGTGAATCACTTCCTATAGTACTCGCGACTTCATCAAATGATAAAGAATTAGAATCAGATTTACTGAATTTACTTCCATCCTCTTTAACAACCATTCCACTTGTTTTAATAAATTCATATGGTGCCTTGTTTTCTAAAACTGTAGACATAAACAGCATAGAATAAAACCATAGTCTTATCTGTTCATGCATCTCAATAACATATTCTGCTGGAAAATATTCTTTCCAGTATTCTTTATCTGTAAAATATTTAAGAGTCGAAAATGGCACTATTCCTGCATCAAGCCATACATCTCCCACCTGAGGAATTCTTGAAATTTCTTTATCACATTCAGGGCATTTAATTTTAATTTCATCTATCCAAGGTCTGTGAAGTTCAGGAAGAGCATCTACCATCTCAGGATTTATTGCTTTCTCTCTTAATTCCTCTTTTGAGCCAATTATTTCAAGATGACCACATTCACAGTGATAAAATGGTAAAGGAAGTCCATAGAATCTTCTTCTGCTTATATTCCAGTTACCCATATTCTGAAGCCAGTCAAGCATTCTTTTACCTTGATGTTCAGGATTATACTTAACAGTCATAGCATTTTTAATTAAATCTTCTCTTATAACATCTACATCAATTGCCCATTCTTTAACTAGTCTGAATAAAATATCTTCTTTACATCTCCAGCAGTAAGGGTAACTGTGTTTGTAATTATGAACCATAAAAAGTTTATTTCTCTTTTTAAGTTCTTCAAAAACCAAAGGTCCGATTTCTTTAGCTTTTTTACCAGAAGCAAATCCAAATTCAGAATATATAATTCCACTTTCATCTATAGGCACTATTCTAGCTAAACCAAGACTTTCACCAAGTTCAAAGTCCTCTGCTCCACACCCAGGTGCAATATGTACAATACCAGAACCTTCATCATCACCAACCATATCCCAACACACAATTGGATGCTTAACATCTTTTTGTGCTTCAAATTCTGGAAAACAAGTATCAAATTCTAAACCTTCAAGTTCCTTTCCTTTTAACGTTTCTAAAATCTCTCCATCTTTTTTAAATTTATTTTCAAATACTGTTTTACATAATAAAATCTTATCTTCTTCATTCTTAAATTTCACTATAACATAATCATAATCAGGATGAACTGCAAGTGCAACATTAGCAGTAAGAGTCCAGGGAGTTGTAGTCCACACTAAAGCTTTATAATCTTTACCTATTACTGGTAGTTTAAAGAATACTACCTCATGTTCAACTTCATGATAGCTTCCTGTCATTTCGTGCTCAGAAAGACTTGTTCCGCATCTTGCACACCATGGCATAGGCTTATAAGTTTCCTTTATCATTCCTTTTTCATTACATTTTTTTAAGAAATGCCAGATACTTGTAATATTTTCATCTGTAAGAGTAAAGTAAGAATTATCCCAGTCCATCCACTGACCTAATCTTACTGATTGATCAGTAATTATTTTAGAATATTTTTTAACTCTTTCTACGCAGGCTTTAGTAAAGTTATCAAGACCAAACTCTTCAATATCTTTTTTAGTTTTAAAACCAAGTTCTTTTTCAACTTCAACTTCAACCCAGAGACCTTGACCGTCGAATCCATTCCTATAATGAGTGGTATATCCATTCATACCTTTATATCTGATAAAAGTATCTTTAAGACTTCTTCCCCATGCATGACCTACATGCATTTTATTATTTGCAGTAATAGGGCCATCAATAAATCTGAATTTTTTACCTTTTTCATTTTGTTTTAACAATTTTTTAAAAGTTTCATCTTTTTCCCAATATTTTAGTATTTCTTCTTCTGTTTTAACAAAATCATAATTATTTTTAAATTTCATTTTTTTCCTCCAAAAAAAAGAACGGTCACAGGAGTGCAAAAAAGCACGGTACCATCCTTTATTTAACTTTTTTCTTTAACGCGGCTAAGCGTTCTTAGATTATCTCTAAGAAACATCCAGAGTGATTTATATTTATAATTCATACTAATTTTCACCACATATTAGTTCTCTATAAATCCTTATAAATAACGTCTCTTTCTTTTGTTTTCACAAACTTGATTATACACTTTATTATATTATTTGTAAAGTATTGGTTATCTGATATTAATTCTAATTTCTTTTATTATCACTTATTAATGAAACTTCATCAGTAAGCTGTTTTATTCTTTCTATAATTCTTCTTGCCTTTACTTTATCACTACTGATATTAGTCCCTTTTAAATGTTCTTCAAGTTCTTCTAAACTTAAATTAGAAGTAAAAAATGTGGCTTTTTTATTATCCATTCTATATTGTAAAATTGTACCAAGTACTTCATCTCTACTCCAAGAAGTAATATTTTCTGCCCCAATATCATCTATTAAAATAACATCTGAATTAAGAAGTATATTAAATTTACTATCAAAATCTTCATTGAAAGATTCTTTAAGTGTCTTTAACATTGTAGGATAATATATATTAACACATTTAAATCCTTTTTTAGACAGTTCATTCAATAGTGCACTGAGTAAATAACTTTTACCACTTCCAAAAGAACCATGCAAATATATACCTTTTAATTCATTTTCTGTATTAAAACTATCTATATATTCTTTAATATATTTTATTAATTTTACTCTTTTTTTATCATCTAAATAAATATCCTTTAAAGATGCATTTCTTAAAGCGATAGGAGTTTCATAAAATATTGATTTATTTTCTTCTTTCTGACTTTCTCTTTCATATTTACAAGCCTTATAAGAGAATACTAAACTTTCATTATTCTCTTCTGGGAAATAGACATATCCCCTTATATTGTTTTTACAGTATTTTATACCTTTGCATCCTTTACAATTACTTAGTTCTTCAACTGTCTTTTCTAATTTAGAAGTATACTTTTCAAGTACTTCTTCGGGAGCTTTTAAAGAATTTACAAGTTTCACAAAATTATTATCATCAAGGGCCATCATATAATTTTTTTTAAGAGATTTTTCTCTCTTTTTACTATTTGAAATAGTTCCAATACTATTCATTATTTATACTCCTTTAATAAACTTTCAAGTTCTTTTTTTTCTTCTTCACTTGTTTCTTCTTTTATTTCTTTTTTATTAAACCAAACGGGTTCACTTTTTTCTTTACTTCTAAATGAAGTATTCTTTTTATATTTATTATGTTCTTTTTCTGCAAGATCCATTGCTTCTTTAGCAGTTTCTATTCCTCTTCTTTTCCATTGACCAGCAATTGTTTCTACATATGCTTTTGTTAATTTATTATTATTGCTTTTTAAAACATAATCCACTAAAACATTTACTACAGAAGCATTAAGTTTAAGATCTACTAAAAGCATTTCCAGTATCTGCATATCTCTTCCTGTAGGTTTTACACCTTTGTATTTTGATTTTAAAAATTCATACGGACTTGTATTTTCAAATACTTTTATAATTCTTCCTCTTCTTGTATTATCACCAACAGGACTCTTTAAATATTCAAGTTCACTTTTAAATAATAAACTCGGAAGTCTTCCTTCATTATTAAATTGATAATATTTTCTTACATTTTTTCTTAAAACTTCTTTTTCAATTAGTCCTTTTTCATTTAGTGATATTTTAACTAAATCAGACATATTAAGTGGATCAATATCATATAAAAACGAAATATCAACGATTAATTCTTTAGTAGACTTATTAAGCGCCTTATCATTAAAAATATTTTTAGGCATCATACTTATAAGTAAATCAAAATCAAAATCAAGTTCATAATTTAATTTTAATTTACTTTTATTAACTACATTAAAATTTTCGAGTTCAAAATTTGTATATGGATAACTTTTGAAAGTCATATCAAATGGAGATGTTATATCATCATATTCTTTTAAATTGATAACAGGCATTTTAAAATATGAAGTTACTCTATCATATTCTGCCTTACCTAAATTATTATAAAGCACTATATTAAAAACCGGATGATTAAAAAACTCATAACTCGAAAGCGGGCTATAAAGTTCATATACATAAGAATTTATTTCACCACTTTTAAAATAAGTTTTTAAAAGCCCTATTCCTTCTAATTTTATTCTAGCTGCTTTTATAGTTTCTAAATTAACACATAAATTAGTCATTAAGTGATGATGAGAAAGTTCCTTAGACATGTAATTAGAAAGCGATAGTTCATTATAAAGCATTAAATATAAAGACACAGGAAGACTCCCTATTATAGGCATATAAAGCATAGTTAAAACTGTTTTATCCTGTTCATTCATAAAACTTTTGTTAACTACCTGATATATATCAGCTGGTAAAAGAGTTACTTTCTTCATAAGCCTCACCTAATAGTATTTTATACTAACTATTGCTTAGTTTCAAGAATAAATAAAAATTTAATAAAAATTTCAAATAAGTTTAAGCTTACTTGAATCTTGAAAACTTTGCTTTTTTACTATAACAACTGATTTGGTTTCAGATATTCTATCTTTTTCTTCATTTAATTGTCAACTACACCTTAAGAAAAAGTTTTTTGTGAACCTTCATTTATTATTTCAGATAAATTATTCCCACTTACTACTAACTGATAATGTTTTAATACTTGTTCTTTTGATGAATTTATTATACTTTTTACACAATTATCAAGATCTTCATTTCCTGTGTTTGGCTCTAATGAAGTGATTCTTCTTAGAAGTTGATCTATATCTTTTTTATCATTAAATCTTAAATGATTTGCACTAATTTCTTTTAAAACATATTTTACCTGTATACAAATTAGGCGAATTGCTTTTAAAAATATTTCAAAATACTCTTCATAAAATTCTAAGCAATATTCAAGATAATACTCTATCTCAGGATTATTTATTTCATTAATACAGTTGCAAAAGTAATTACTATAGCTTTCTATACAGTCTTTTTTGTAATAATATACAGATTTCACTCTTTTTAAATAATAATCATTTAATCTAGTTTGTAATTCTTTACTTGAAAGTTTTATTAATGCTTTATTTACTTGTCCATAAGTATCAGGATAAATTTTTTTCATATATTCTTGTGGATATTCTTTTAATTTTATATTATTCATTATAAACTCCTGTTTTTTGAGTCTTTATTATAACACGCAATAAATTATATTAATATATTTTTATTAAAAAAAAATCACTTAAATTTTATTTTAAGTGATTTTATATGATTTTTTATTATTGAAATTTATTCATTTGTTTCATAAGCTGGTTTACTTGTTTTTGTGATGGATTTCTACCCATACCTCTCATTAAAGTTTTGATCATTTCTTCATTAATTGGAGGATTTTCTTTTAATTGCTTTTGAAATACTTTTTTTGCGATTAAAAAACCAACTATAATTCCTACAACAAGTCCCCCTAAAACATATAATATATCTATTAACATAATTTCTCCTTCAAACTAATTTTATCAAAATTAATTATATGGCGCAAGTGGTCTTGAATGATTCTCTTAAATAAAAATAGTCTAAATTAACAAAGTCACATACAAATATATTCTTATAATTTTTTATATCTTTAAAAAACACTGGAAATGATGAAGTACTTTTTATTTTTAAAAAAGTGTTATTTATTATTAATTTAGTACTTTCACTAGTAAAAAAATCATTTATTACATGAGTATAATTAAAATTAATATAATTAATATTATTCTTATGAATACTTTTTATTAATTTATTTAAATTATCCTTATCAATTCTATTAGTTAGTTTATCAAAAAGTTTTTTACCAAGTTTAGCATCATCATTACTCATAAAATAAATTCTTTCTAAAAGTTTATAAAGAGCATAAGGATTATTTTTAGTTTCTTTATATATCTTATCATTAATTAAAAATATATAATATATTCTCATATTATTCACCAGATTAAATTATAAATCAATATTTATAAAATATTTGTCGAATTAGGATTTCTAGGTAACTTCACTACTGTTACTCTAGAAGTATTAATTTGACTTAAATCAATAATATTAGTTTTAATATCTTCCTTTAATATACTCTGGTCAAGTTCAACATAGTTTATTTTGTTGTTAAGTTTATTTATTTCGCTTTTCACAAATGAATAATTAGTTCTTACTCCTTTTTTATAAAGTATTGTTTTGAGTCTATCATATATTATTCTAGGGTCAACTATTTCATTTATTCTCTCTATCGCGCATTTTATCATCCATTCTTTATAAACTAAGGCTTCTTTTGTTTCTATATAGATTAAAAATCTTAATACATTAAGTGTATTTAAATAATATTTATTTTTTAAAGAGGAAGAATCTTTAATTACTTTTAAATTTAAATAGGGATGAGTTTTTTTTATATTCTGAATAAGGGGATCTATATGAACTATGTTTTTAGAGAAATACTTTAGTAATTCCTCCAGGTTATAAAGTAATTCTCCATCTTTTTTTATGAATGAAACTTTGTCTTCAAACAAAATTATGTTTCTATATTCCATTAAATATTCCTCCTCTTGGCAACCATACTACCAAAGTAAATATTTAATGTAAAACTCATAAACAATGGTTTTAAGCAAGATTATTGAACAAAAAATAAAAATCCACTACTGCGGATTTTATGTTTTTTAAAGTTTATATTTAATTTATATATTAAATTTGTAAAGTTTTAATTTTCTTCAGATTCTTTTATTATTTCATATTTTGGTGCTAAAACTACATTTATTGTCTGTCCTGCATCAATTACACTTCCAGGAGATACAGAAGACGACTGAGCATATCCGTATCCTTCAAAATTAAATTTAAGACCTAAAAGTGAAGCAAAATTTGTTATATCAGTTCTAGAATATCCTATAAAATTAGGATAGTAGTATGTATCAGAATTAGTAAGCAGAAATATTTTATCATTTTCAGTAGCTTTTGTTCCCTTAACAGGATATTGTTTTATTATTTTTTCTCCATTACCGATTTTAACAACTTTTAGATTTTTTGCTTTCAAGTTTTCTTCAGTAGTAGCTGTATTTTTATTTATATAGCTTTCAAGAATAATTGGTTTCTTTTCTGCTGCTACAGTTTCGTTTTTAATATTTAAATACGTCCCTACATCTGTTACCAGTGTATTTAAAGCGTTTGTCATAACATTAGAATATACAAGCTTACTGGCAGCAAGATATATTATTATTTCTGGATCTTCTGCTGGATACAAAACAGCTACACTTCTAACATAGTCGTTATATCCTTCAAGATAACCACCAGATGAAGACGCTATCTGTGCTGTACCGGTTTTACCTATTAAATTATATCCAGGTGTATTATACTGTACTCCCGTTGATATTTTGCTTCTTCCATCAATAACCCCTCGCATTAAGTCTTTAACTTTATTAACAGTTTCTTCACTTGCTACAGTTTTTAATTCTTTTCTTTCTCCTTCAAAAGTAGTTTTTCCATCACTATTTACTATTTTCTTCACTATGTAAGGTTGAATAACTGTTCCTCCATTTGCAACTGATGTCAAAGCTTGGACCATTTGTATTGCTGTGGAACTCATTCCTTGCCCGAAAGAAGCATTTGCAACTTCAGTAGCATATCTAAATCCTACAGAGCCAAACAGTTCGTTTGGAAGTGTTATTCCAGTTTGTTCTCCAAAACCTAATGATGTATAAAAATCCATTAATTTTTCTCTGCCAAGCTTTTGTGATAAAAGTGTCGCTGCAACGTTTGATGAACCGTAAAATCCTTCATCAAAAGTTATTTCTCCCCATCCATATTTATTCCAGTCCTTGATTACAGCATCATCTACAGTGATGCTTCCTGATTTATAAGTTTCTTCTCCATTATAAAGTCCATTTTCTATCGCAGCCATAAAACTAAATATCTTCATTACAGAACCCGGTTCATAATTATATGAAATAAATGGATCATAATATGAAGTTATTTCTTTAGTATTTGGATTAAAGCTTGGAGAAGATGCTACCCCTAGTATTTCACCAGTTTTAGCATTTGTAACACTTATTGTTGCCCACTGTAGTTTTCCTTCTTCAAGTATACTCATTGACTGCTCAGTAAACATCTGAATATTTGTATCAATAGTCAAATATATATCACTTCCACTTACTGCAGGAATAGTCCTAGAAGGAGTATTTGCAATCTGATATCCATACAAATCCTGCTGATACTCTCTATATCCATTTTTACCTGTAAGCATATCATTATAATATAATTCAAGTCCAAGTTCCCCTAATATTTCATCTTTTTCCTTTGTTTTTGCATATCCAAGAGTATAAGATAAAAAGTCTCCATTAGGATAATATCTTTTAGTACTTGAAATAAAATCAATTCCTGGAAGTTCTAAATCTTTTATCTGATCTTTAACAAGTTCAGTTAGACCTCTTCCTCCTGGTCCAAGTTCAACCTGATATGCATCTATATTTAAAAGTTCGAGTATTTTCTCTTCACTCATATTTATTATAGGACTAAGTGCTTTAGCAGTACCTTCCTTATCTACAACATGTTCTGGTTTTTCCGAATTTGTAGTTCTTCTTTTATCAAGATAAGCAATAACTGTATATGAGTTAACATTCTTTGCAAGAATCTCTCCTTTTAAATCAAAAATTGTACCTCTGTTTGCTATAAGAGTTTCTTTTGCAGTATTTCTTGAATCAGCAAACTGTTTTATATTTACTCCATCAACTTCTTTACTAATACCTACATGCACTAATTTTAAACAAATTAAAGTAAATAAAAAGACAGTCAAAAGTATAAAAATTATATTAATTTTAACTGTTCTTTCTTTTCTCATTTACTAAAATATCTCCTTACTCTCCAACTACTTTGATATTATTATTATTATATCCTAGTCCATAAAGAGATGCAACTGTATCTATATTATCTAATGAAGCAAGTTCATTTATTTTCATATTCAAACTTTCATTCAATGATTCCTGATTTTTTATTTTACTTTTAATATTTTCAACTTCAAAATTTGTTTTAGAAAGCATTGCTATTGAAAAAGATTGTCCAACAGTGTTGCCAATTATTAAAAAACCTATTAATACATAAAGTAATTTTTCACCTTTTAAAATTTTAGTTTTTCTTTTCTTTTTCATAGTATCTTTCCTTCTTATCTTTTTTCTATTACACGAAGTTTAGCACTTCGACTTCTACTATTTTCATTAAGTTCTTTATCACCAGGCAATATAGGTTTTTTGGTAATGCTAACTGCTCTGGCTTTCATACTTTCAGGTACATATGGAAGAAACTTTGAATCTTTATTATCTTCAGTTAATTCCTTAAATAAATTTTTAACGATTCTATCTTCTAATGAATGAAATGTAATTACACATATTCTTCCGCCAGAATTTAATAAATCAAATGCCTTAAGTATTGATTCTTCTATTACTCCAAGCTCATTATTTACTTCTATTCTTATAGCTTGAAATGTTTTTCTTGCAGGATGTCCTTCTCTTTTATACTTTTCTGGAACACTAATTTTAATTATTTCAGCAAGTTCAAGTGTTGTTTTTAAAGGCCTGTGCTTAATAATATTTTTAGCTATTGATCTAGAATATTTTTCTTCTCCGTATTTAAAGAAAATATCTGCAAGTTTATTCTCGGAATATTCATTCACTACATTAAAAGCACTGAAATCTTTTGATTTATCCATTCTCATATCAAGTGGTGCTTCTTTATGAAAACTGAATCCTCTTTCAGCATTATCCAACTGTGGACTGCTTACTCCAAGATCATAGATAACACCATCAAGCTTTTCTTTAATAAATAAATCAATATCTTTAAAATTTGTTTTAAAGATTTTAAAGTTGTTGGAAATTTTAGACAGCATTTCCTGGCTATACTTTATCGCTTCATCATCTTGATCAAAGGCGAAAAGGAACCCCTCATTCTTTATCCCTTTAAGTATTTCACTGGAATGCCCTGCATATCCCAAGGTACAATCCAAATACTTCCCATTTGTTTTTATTTTCAAGTTTTCTATTACCTCATTCAGTAAAACACTTTTATGCATTCAAATCTCCGATTTCAAATAAATTTTCAGCGATTTCATCCATATTTTCTTCGTTCTGAGATAAGAAGTTTTCAAAATTCTCTTTATCCCATATTTCTAATCGTTCATTTACGCCAATTATTACACATTCATGATTTAAATTGGCGTAATGAACTAACGGTGAGGTAATACTTATTCGACCTTGTTTATCGAATTCGCTTAAAAGAGCTCCACCAATGAAAGACCTTTCGAAGGCTCTAACATTTTTTTTGGTAAAAGGTAGTGAATTAATTTTGTTAACGATTTTGTTCCATTCATCAAGAGAATAAACAAATAAACATTTTTCAAGTCCTCTAGTGATAATAAACTTCTCGCCTACTTCATCTCTAAATTTAGAAGGAAGAACCAAACGATTCTTATCATCAATATTATGATGAAACTCACCCATCAACATATTTTTCCCCCACTTTCTACCATATGATGCCACTCTCTACCAATATATTACATTAATATAATAGTTTTGTAAAGAGTTTTTTAATAAAAAGTGTAAATAAAAACTAACTTTTAAGTTTTTACTTTAAAAGTTAGTTTAGTTTTA
>CAZVIQ010000005.1:24725-30303 GCA_964626795.1 uncultured Muribaculaceae bacterium | reverse complement strand
GCAGTTAATTGAACCCAAATATTTGCAACCCACATATTTGATGATTCCATTACTCTTGTGTTAAATACTCCCTGCACACTCATTAATAATCCTGCTAGTATAGCAAATATAAAACCAATCATTTTCTCACCTCATGAATTAGATATTATAGTATTCCACAAAAAACCGCTTTTAATTACTACACTTTTTTACAATAATAAAATATTTATTTATATAATTTCATATTTTCTTCATTAGGTAAAACTAAATTAAAATTAATTTTATATTTAACAACTAATTTCTTAAGCGTTTTAATAACTTCTTTTCCGACTTCATTATGCTTATAACCATGTATTCCTGTTCCTAAACTTATTGATACTATATTTTTATAACCTTTTTCTTTTGCCACAACAAAAATATTGTTATAACTCTTTAATAATTCTTTTATAGGTTCTTTACTTTCATAATATTTAGGACAATAAATATGCATTATTTCTATTCCTAAATCAAAACCCGGTGTAATTCTAACTTCATTAACTTCCATATTATCTTTAAAGTTGTTTTTACAATATTCTTCCAGCTTTTCTTTATTTGCTTTTTTATATATTACACCACAGACACCACTGCCATAAGTCATATACTTATTAGCAGAATTAACAATAGCATCCATACTATCTAAATAATCTAATATATTACCATTTAAAATATTTAACTTACCCAAAACATCACCTTATTTAATTTAATCTACTGTTTAATATTAAATACTCTTTCCTTCATCCATAAATTCACTAAGCTCTTCTCCTAAATATTGAAATAATTTATTTTTGCATAAAGAATTTGTTCCAATAGCTTTCAAGCTTGGAGTCATCAGTTCTGTTAATTTTTCATTATAAAGCAAGAAATTATCACCAGTTCTTATTAGTTTTGGTGCATCAAATTTTTTCAATGCAACATTATTGTATAAAAGCCCTTTTCCTGCTTCTTCTAAATTGGAAGCTACGAAATCAATTAAATTTTCACTATTATATAAAAAATAATCTCCGACACTCTTTAAATTAGGATGATTTAATCCTATCATATTTCCTAATCTATCTACTCTTATTATTACTGGTTCTTTAGAAGAAGCTTTAAAACTTATTTTTAATTCTTTCTCACCATCTAAATCTGTTATACTTATTTTGCTTATACCTTCTAAACTATTAACAAATTCTTCATCATCACCTTCTTTATAAGATTTCACTGAATAAGATTTTTCATGTTTCTTTTTCCCATCTTCTAATTTAGTTTCTTTATGAATTTCAAATATAAAATTATCTACTACTAAATGTGTTCCTAGATCGTATCTCTTTACATCAAAATTATCTATTATTATGTTGCCAGGGCAATAATATACATTATTTCTTTCAAAATTATATTTATAATATTTACCATCATTTGCACGTACATATCCGTTTAGTTCAAATCTTGAATCAGAATATATTATATTTAAGTTATATTCTCTGGAAAAGCTTCTTGTTAATCCTGGTATTATTAAATCTAAATTATTATTAAATGTTGCATCTGGGTTATTTACCTTGTGATTATATCTGTTTTTAATTGATACTGTACTATCCTCACCTCTTGAAAACTGTATTGATATTACTGAGGTCCCATATAAATCTTGTCGTGCTGGTTTATCAAAATCTTCTCTTCTTATACTGTCTACATCTTTTTTAACTGCAAAAAATACACGACAAGTATTAAGTCTTCCACCGTGAAATGTACAAAGTTTTTCTCCTTTTGCATAATACTTTTCAAAATGTTGAATATCTTCTTCTGTTTCACATTCATAAAGCTCATATCCAGCTTCACTTAAAAGTTCCTCAGGACTTTTAGAAGTTTCCACTTTCATACCATTTTCAACATCAACAAAACTATAGATATAGTTTTTAAAAGCTTCTTCTTTTCCTTGAGAAACTAAATCATTATATAATTCTCTGCTTTCATTAAAATGTTCTTTTAATAAATTTAGTAATACACCTTCTTTTTCCAGCATTGTTGAAAATAAATTTCTGCATAAATGAGCCATATTTTCTCCGTATGTTTTTTTTATTGCTTTTAATTCTTCTGACATATTATCACCCATATATCCTTTTCAAATATATTCTCTTATCATTTATCACTAATATGATTATTTCAGGAGAATCATCTTTTAAATTCTCTCTTCCATATTCACTTCCTAAAGATCCAAAACGATAAAAAGTATCATATTCAATATAATTTTTATTTAGTAGTTTTTCATTTAGATACATATAATCTTTTACTTCAGGTGTTTCTTCTATATCAAAAAACTCTAAATTTAAACTATATGTTCTATCATTTCCTTCCAGTATGTAATTAAATCCATTTATTTCTTTTATTTCTAATTTAATCATATTTACCTCTTTTCTATTTATCTTACAGATTTCTTTATTAGTTTAGCATGCATCACTACTTTTTCTGTTTTGTTGTAACAAGTAGATAAAGTAAGAATTTTGTCATTACTATTTACCTCTACATTAAATTCATATACACTACGATTTTTTAGTTTATCTAAAAGATTTTGGTATTCTATATCATTTATAAAATCGACTGCAATATAATCATTTGTCGTTTTAATATGATACACACTAAATACTTGCCACAAAGTATTCTCTTTTTCTGTTGAAAGTTTTATAACATAGTTATTAGAATCGCTATACCAGTTGCTTTTCACAATATTTTTTAAAGATCCGAACATTGTAGTATCAAGTCTTCCATGTGCATATAAAATTATATTCTTAGACATCTCATCAATATTATTACGATAATCCATAAATACCCAGCCAGCATCATTATAAGATTTATCAAAGGAATGAGTTAAGTAATAATCATTATTACTTGTTTGAACAAAAGGATAATTAATATTGGTACCATTTACCTGAATCCACCCTTTTACTTCTTTGTTTGTTTGTTTTAGTTCACTAAAATCAACATTTATTAATTTCATTTTAATATAATCCCAATATGGATTAGGTTTATTTTCTTCTGGAGGATTAATTAGTTCTGTATTATCACCGTCTTCTATTTCATCTACAGCAACATTACTTTCAATATCGTTTATCTGATTTTTAGTTTTATCAGATTCTATCTTCCATTTTATCACTTTAAATATTGAGATACTTGCCCCGATAAAACACAATAAAAATGCTGTAAGTATAAAAATATTCTTCAATTTTATTTTTATTACTTTCTTTTTCATTTAAACTCCTTTAAAACATTTACCATGTAAATTATATCATAGTATACTTAAAAAAGCGTAAATTTTAATAATATTATTTGATAATTAATATAAATTAAAGTTAATATGATAAAGCTGTACAAAGTAAAAAGAAAATCAAATTAAAACAAACAAAAAATCAGATATGCAAATGAATGAACTATTTAAGGTTCACTTCACAAATCTGATTTTTATTTCTAATTTTTTACTGAAATACTCCCACTGTATTTTTGATGATATTCTCTTATAAATGTTGAAATACTTTTTTTATTAAAATTAAATGCATTTTCAAAATTCACAACAATATTATCTACTTCATACTGATCTAATACACTAAAAACTCTATTTTTAATTACATCCATTTCGAGATATCCAATCTCTCCTTCTACATCTACATATAAAACATCATCATTAAAAATCATTCTCATATTTATTCACCCAAATATATTGTAATATTATTTTTTATTATTTTCACTTGATTCGACAAAACTAGATATTTAATGACCTATTCTTACTCTATAATATAAAATAGGTGAAGATATGAAAACAATAATTATAATTCTCTATTACAAATTTTTAAACTTTTTTAAAAGAAAAAACATTAATATAAAAACTCTAATACAAAAAATTACTTTTCCTAATCTAACTTTAGGAATAATAACATCAGAAGATGAATCTTTAATTGACTTTAGCGTAAATACACTTAAAGAGTGTAATTATACTATTTCTTTTAAAAGAATAATTACTATTAAAGATATCCTTCAGTTCTTATTAAAAAACATAAACTTTCATGGAAAATTCAAAAAAGATATATTACTTATAGAATTTAGTGAAACAAATGCTTCAGAAATAATAAAAAACATAGGATTTACACACTTGCTAGTTCATAAAATAAATGAAAAGTTTTCTTTATGTTCCATGCTTAATAAAATTAAACCAGATACAAATATTATTATAAATTCAGATATTCCTTTTATAGAAAGATTTAATAATCTTAATGAACATATCATTTATTATGGAACAGGTAAAAATATTTATTTTGATACTGAAAAAATAAATTATTTTGCACATAATATAAATTTAAATAGTAAAACGTTATTTATAAATAACGAAAAAATTTCATTATGTTTTTTATCAAATTATTCAATAGAAACTATATTATCTATCTATACTTTATTATCTATAATTGGCATTAGAAAGTTAAAAAATATTTTTGACAATCAATTTGTTTTAAATAATTATGATATAAATAAAAGAAAATTAAAAATTATAGCAAACAAAAATGAAAATAATATAAGTTATAATAGCATTCTTAATTTGATAAATAAAGACAAAGAAAAAAAGACATTAATTATTGGATTTGAGAATTCAAATAGAAAATATACTGAAAATGACATATCCTGGATATGGGACATTGATTTTAAAAATTTAAAAAATAAATCAATTGATAAAATATTAGTAGTAGGAAAATTTAAACTTGATATTTTAGTTAGATTAAATTATTCAGGAATTAAAAATGATAAAATAATTCTTGTTGATGATATTAATTCTGTAACTGAAATTTTAAAAACTAAAACTAAAGGTTTAATTTATAGTGTTGTATGTACTGATATAGAAAGTAAGTTGAAAGGAATAATAAGTAATGAAAATCAAACTAGTGCATTTGTATTATGATTTAATGAATCTTTATGGTGAAAGTGGTAATGTAAAAGCTATTAAAGAATTCTTTAAAAAACAGGATTTAAATATTGAAATACACTATCTCACTATAAAAGATAATATTAACTTTAATGATTATGATATCTTTTATATGGGAATGGGTGATACTGTCAGCCAGTTAATTGTTCTTGAAGATTTATTAAATAGAAAGAGAGAACTTAAAGATGCAATAAATAATGGAAAATACTTCTTTTTTACTGGAAATTCATATGAACTTCTAGGAGAATATCTTATAGATTCTCAAGGTAATAAAATAAAATGCTTAAATCTGTTTGATTATTATACAAAAATAAATAGTTTAGATAATTCTATATTATTTAGAATAGTTGGTGAAGTTGTAGTCAATTCAAGCCTTATTAGTGAACCCATACTAGGTTTTCAAAATAGATCAGGGATAATTTATAATAACAATAGTCCTTTTTTTAAAATAGAATATGGAACTGGAGATAAACCAAAAGATATAAATGAAGGATTTAATTACAAAAATTTTTATGGTACTCATTTACTAGGACCTTTATTCATTAGAAACCCATATCTAACAAATTATTTTATAAAAAAGATAATAAATGAAAAAAATAAAAATTATAAAATAAAATTGGTAAA
>CAZVIQ010000005.1:13167-24625 GCA_964626795.1 uncultured Muribaculaceae bacterium | reverse complement strand
TTTTTCTTCTATTATTTTTAATCTTTCTTCTTCTTCTTTTAGTTTTTCTCTGTCAAGATCAACTATATTTTTAGGAGCTTTATTAATATAATTATCATTATTTAAAAGATTTTTTCTTTTATTAATTGAATTAAGTAAAATTTCTTTCTCTTCCATTAATTTATCATTTAAATTTATTTCTTCTTGTTTCTCAAATGAATAAGTTATTTTAATTATAGGACTTGTATATTCTAAACTAGTTATATTATTAAATTTAAGTAAATTATCCTTAATTTTAAGAGCGTTTTTAAATATAGTTTCGTATTCACTTTTAGTACTTATTATTATATTGCATTCTTTAGGAATATTATTATCTACTTTAAAATTTCTAATATTAGTAATTTCAGTAATAATTGTTTCCATTTCTTTTTCTTCTGTTTCAAATATATACTTTTTATCATATACAGGATAGCTGCTTAGCATAATACTTTCTTTTTTTATAGGAAGTTTCTGATATATTTCCTCTGTAACAAAAGGCATGAATGGATGAAGCATCTGTAATATGTTCTTAAGTATTAAAAGTAATATTGATTTAGTTTTGTTTTCATTTAATGAAAATTTTGATAATTCTATATAATTGTCACAGAAATCATTCCAGATAAATTCATAAAGTTCATTACCTGCTTCATTAAATAAATATTTATCCATATTTTTAATTACATTTTTTATAGTTTTATTAAGTCTGCTTAATATCCATTTATCTTCTAAAGATAGATTTTCTGTAGTAAAGTCTTCTTCTTTGAAGTCTTCCATATTCAATAAAACAAATCTTGAAGCGTTCCAAAGTTTATTTATGAAATTCCAAGTTGATTTCATTTTATCTTCATCAAATCTTAAATCCATCCCAGGTGCAGAAGATGTAGTAAGATAATATCTAAGAGCATCTGATCCATAAAGTTCTATCATATCCATAGGATCTATTCCATTACCTAGACTTTTACTCATTTTTCTACCTTGTTTGTCTCTAATTAGTCCGTGTATAAGAACTTCTTTGAATGGTTCTTTAGAAGTAAGTTCAAGTGACTGAAATATCATTCTGCTTACCCAGAAAAATATAATATCATAACCTGTTACTAAAAGGTTGTTTGGAAAGTATCTTTTAAAGTCTTCTGTTTCATTAGGCCATCCTAAAGTCGCAAAAGGCCATAGAGCACTTGAAAACCAGGTATCAAGAACATCGGGATCTTGTATCCAGCCTTCTCCATCGGGTCTTTCTAATCCTACATATATCTTATCTTGATTATACCAAGCAGGAATTCTATGTCCCCACCACAGCTGTCTTGAAATACACCAGTCATAAGCAGACTCCATCCAATTATTAAGTATTTTTTCAAATCTTTTTGGAACAAAATTAACTTTTGAGTCGGTTTTTTGATTATCAAGAACCTGTTTTGAAAGTTTTTCCATACTAACAAACCACTGAGGCATAACCATTGTTTCAATAACTGATCCACTTCTCTCACTATGACCAACCTGATGAACATGTTCTTCAGTTTTAATTACGAGACCTTCTTTTTCGAGTTTTTCTACAATTGCTTTTCTTCCCTCTTCTCTAGTCATACCTTCAAATTCAAGAGCATTTGAATTAAGCCTTCCATCAGGATTTATTGATTCTCTTATTTCAATATTATTTGCTTTTAGAATATCAACATCTACTGCGGCATGTGCACTACATTTCATAACCCCGCTTCCAAAACTCATATCGATATATTCATCAGTTATAACTGGAATAGCTTCTTTTCTAAGTGGAGTTATTAAATATTTACCTACAAGATCTTTATATCTTTCATCTTCAGGATGTACTACTACAGCAGTATCACTTGCAAGTGTTTCTGGTCTTGTAGTAGCGACCTCTATATATTCATTAGAATCTGGAAACATATATTTGAAATAGTACATTATACCCTTTTCTTCTTTATATTCAACTTCTATATTAGAAAGCGCAGTCATAAGTTCTGTATCCCAGTTGATAGCCCTTTCACCTCTATATATAATTCCTTTATTGTAATAATCAATAAAAACTTTATTAACAGCATCAGAAAGAACACTATCCATTGTAAATCTTTCTTTAGTGTAGTCAAGTGTTAAACCAAGTTTAGCCCATTGCTTTCTTATATTTTCAGAGTATTCTTTTTTCCAAGCCCAGGCGTATTCAAGCCAGTCTTCTCTATCCATATCCCTTGGAACAATACCTTTATCTTTAAGCATCTGATCTACCTTAGCCTGAGTTGCAATACCTGCATGATCCATTCCTGGAAGCCAAAGTGCATCAAAACCTTGTAATTTTTTATATCTAATTACAATATCTTGAAGTGAGGTATCCCATGCATGACCTAAATGAAGTTTACCTGTAACATTTGGTGGAGGAATAACAATACAAAAAGGTTCCTTTGCTTTATTACCACTTTCAAACAGTTTTTTATCAAGCCAGTACTGATATCTTCCATTTTCAACAGCCTTATGATCATATTTTTTCTCTAACATAAAATTCACCTCTTTCTAAAATTAAAAAAAGACGGCATTAAGAGTGCTTATGCACGGTACCATCTTATTAATTATCTTTCTTTCTATAACGGCATATACCGTAACTTTCTACTATTATTTCAAAAGTTAAACTCCCAAGCTACTTCAAATATCCAGGTATGTTAGTTTTCACCAGTTTCTAACTCTCTACTAAAACCTTAATATTTTACTCCTCTTGTTCCTTGTTTTTACTAAACTAAATTATATAATATTTTATTAATCATGTCAATTAAATTGACTTTACATCTTACTTCTTAAATGTTAGAATATAGGAAATTTAGGAGGGTTTAAATGAAAGTAATACTTCAAGATGAAGATAATGAACTATTATATGATTTAGTTGCAAATTTTGTGGCTGGACTATCAATCGTTAAAAATGTATCTGGTATTTATGCTTGTTCTTATGAATTCAATAAAAAAATTCATGTTGATTTATCCATAGTATTTGACTATGGACTTATAGAAACACAAGAAAAAATCAATATTGTAAGTGAAGCTCTTAAGAGATATGTTAAATATCTAGAAAAAAAGACTGGAATTATACTAACTGTATGTCCAATAAATGTATTATTTGTAACAGGAAAAAGTGGTTACACAAAAGAAGATATAGAAAGCAAGAATGTTTTAAAAAATTCTATAATTCTTTATGATAAAAAAGGGAATTTAAAAGCTACACAAGAAGAATATCTTTTAAATAAAAATATGCCTATTTATCCAGAATCGATTTCTTTTGAACCACCACTTACTTATAAAATTTAACCAAAATAAAAAGAGGGAATTTGTTCCTCTTTTAAATTACCATCCTACAAATGCACCAAATATGATTGCTAGTAAGATGAATAAAATCAATATGATAAAGAAACTGTTACCATATCCTCCACCACAGCCACATGTTGGGGCAGTATTACAGTTATTACACATAATTAAACACCTCCTTTAGTTAGATGAATGCACCTAATATGATTACTAATAGTATAAATAGTACTAAAGCAAAAGCGGCACCAGAAATACCATTATTGCATCCACATCCTGAATTCATAAAACATTCCTCCTTTTTTATCTTTACAATGTATTTTACGCTAAAATGAAAAATTTGTGAGTGCTTATTATATTGTTTTAAAAAGATAATTTTTGTGATAGAATTATTATTGGAGGGAATTTTATAATGAAGAAGATAATAATTTTACTGGCATTTTTACTGTTTTTAGGAGGATGCGGTAAAGCAAAATTAATTGATGGAAAGGAAGCAATAGTAACATTTGATAATAAGAAAGTTGAAGGAATAACAGCAGAAGATTTATATGATGCTTTAAAAGAAACTTATGGTGTAAATTATTTAATAGATATGATAGATACTACTTTACTTGAAAAAGAATATAAAGAAGATGATAACGAAAAAGCTTATATTAATCAAGTAATAAGCTCTATGAAAGAATATGCAGAAAAAAATAGTGTTGATTATCTAGATTATATAAAAAGTACTTATGGGGTATCAGATGAAAAAGGATTTAAAGAATATATTACTTTAAACTATAGAAGAAATCTTTACACTGAAGATTATGCAAAAACTTTAGTAACAGATAAGCAGATAGATGATTATTATGAAAAGTATTCTATAGGTGATATAAAGGCATTTCATATTCTAATTACTTCTGACGCTGCACAAAATGCAACTGATGAAGAAAAAACAACTGCTGAAGAAGCTGCCAAGAAAAAAGCAGAAGATTTAATAAAAGAATTAGATAATGGCGCTGATTTTAAAGAACTTGCTAAAAATAATTCAAAAGATTCTGCAAGTGCTGTAAATGGCGGAGAACTAGATTACTTCAACAGAGGTGAAATGGATGAAGCGTTTGAAGATGCTGCAGTGGAACTAGAAGTTGGTAAATACTCTAAAACTCCTGTAAAATCTGCATATGGATATCATATTATTTATAAAACAGAACAAAAAGACAAACCAAGCTTAAAAGATGCTAAAGAAGGTATAATAGAAACTATTTCAAAAGAGTTACTGGAAGCAAATTCAAGTTCTATATATTTAGAAGCTATGCAAAACTTAAGAGAAAAGTATAAAATGAATATTGTCGATTCTGATTTAAAAGGTAGCTATGAAGATTACCTTACTAAATTAGGAAAACAATAGTTTATAAAACACTTCAATGAAGTGTTTTTATTTTTATATTCTTCTAAAGTGAGATTATTTTCTTTCATATAAAGTGCCTCTTCTTTTCCAACATATCTATAATGCCAAGGCTCATATTTATATCCTGTAATATCTATTTTATCTTTAGGGTATCTTAATATAAACCCATATTTATATGAGTTGTCAATAAGCCATTTTATTTCCGGAGCACTATCATCAAAATCATCGCAATAGTTGCCATTTACTATAAGAGCAACATCAAAACATAATCCTGTCTGATGTTCTGAACTTCCAGGAGGTGCTACAAAAGTATAAGCTTCTTCACCTATTTTTTCTAAATAATTAACTTTTTCCTGGTATTCATATGACCTATACGCAGTATCAACTATAATCTTATATCCTGATTTAAAAGCATCAACCTGCATTTCAAGAAATGACTCAAAGACAAAATCAACTATTTTTACTTTAAATTCTTGATTAAATGATTCAAATATATCATGTCTTCTATCTATATCATCTTTAATTTCTACAAGTCCTTCTGGAATATAATCTTTTGGTAAAGTATTTTCCTTATTTACTAGAATTAAACTATTCATCACATATCTCCCCAAAGTTTTCATAGCTAAAACCTTTTTTTATTAAATCTGCTTTAATCATATATTTTAATTTTTCATCTTTATATTTTTTACTTAATTTCTTATAAGATTTTTCATATTCTTTTTTTAATATATCTTTTTCATCATTTTTTACATTATTAATACATTCTATTATTAATTCAGTAGGGTAACCTAAAAACAAAAGATTAGTATATATACTCTTCTTAAGTAAAAATAAAGATTTGTTTTTATTAAGTTTAACTTTTTTATCAATTATTTTATTAATCTTACCTATCCATATATCATTATCAAACTCTTTTAAATAATCATTAATATCTTCTTCTGAAATTTTATTTTTTATAAGTTCCTCTTTTATTTTCAAAGGACCCATACTGGATAAGTTTATTTTATCATTAACAAATGCTTTTATATAACTCTTATCATTTAAAAGTCCTATGTTTTCTAATTTTAGGGCAACCTCATTAATTGTTTTTCCATCAAAATTCTTTTTTTCCAAATACTTTATAATTTCAGATTTACTTCTCATTTTAATTTCTATATATTTAATTGAAAGATTATATACTTCATAATACTCGTTTTCTTTCAATAGTTTTTCCAATAGTTCTAAATCTATATCTTTTTTACAAAGTAAATTATATTTAATAATAACATCTTCATATAAAATTATTTCACTGCTATCAGTTATTAATTTATATTTACCTGCATTTAATTTTTTAAATTTTATTATTTCCATAACAACACCAATAATAGTATATCAAAAAGAAAAGCAGAAAAAAAGCGAACACTCACTTAATTTATTCTTCAAAAGTATTTTTATTTTTTTTACCTTTAATTTCTTTTTTTATATAATTGTTAAATTCTTTAAAAGAAGTGGTATGTCCATCTTTTACAGTTTCTCTTTCTTTCTGACTCATTTCCGATAATGTTTTTACGCAATTATTAGGAATAAATATTCTCCATAAACTGGACCACTGTTCAGGATTAACATTATCATTTATATTAAATGCAATATTTCCTTTGCTCATTCCATAAAAATATTTAATTTCCTTTCCATCAAAATATGCCAAACATTCTTTAAAATATGCTCTTCTATCTTTTACTCCTTCCATTAATTTTATTATTCCTTCTAAACCAAGTTTATCTAAATTAAAATTAACAAAAGTACCAGGCCAGCCATTTAAACTTTCAATATAAAATCCACTGTCTAAAGCTATACATTCACTTTTAACTTGATCATAAGCCTGCATTACTTTATACTTAGCAATCTCTTCAAGTGATTCACTTCTAGGTTCAAGTAAATCATATTTAAAATATTCAAGTTCTAAACTATCTAAGTACTTTTGTGCTGTTTTTACTTTTCCTTCATTACTTGTTACAAAAAATATTTTTTTCATTTTTACATTCCTCCATTATATTTATAAAGTTTTTTTACTATCGGATTATAATCAACTTTTGATAATCCTTTATTTTGTGATTCTGTTATTAATTTACATAAGGACATTGATTTAATAGCAAGATCAAATTCACCAGCTAACTTATCGTTAATATTACTTTCTAATAATATTACTTGTCTATATGAACTAGAGACTTCGTTTAAAAGTATATTATCCAATTCAGTTTTATCTCCGTTTAACAAATAAATCAAAATATTTTGTTTGAAATGATGAGCTAAAGTAGAGCATCCATGTCTATAATTATCTTTTTCATGTACTACAGGTATTCCTAAACCAGCTTCAACTATAGTGGAATTTAATATTTTAGCTGCAGTATAGGTATTATCTCCACTCATTATTTCAATCGGAAGCATTTCATTAAAGTTTAAATCTATTTTCTGTTCTAAAGCTTTCGCATATATTTCTTCAACAACTTCATCAGCGAACCTCCCAAAATAGTATCTAAACATTACTTCCATAGGTTCAAAAGTTGAAGCCAATGAGATAAAACTATGTTCTCTTTCAAATGAATCAGTATAAGTAATTAACTTACTGTTTGAATCACATTCAGAATTAGCAGTCACAATATAAGTATTAAGTCCCTGATTACGAGCATATTTTAATGCTTCATTAATACCATGATTATTATTTGAATAAATAATTGATAAAATATTTTTAAATAATAATAAGCTTTTTTTATATAAAACATCACGCGGATACATAAACTCACTTATTATGCCATTAGTACTTTCCAATACTTTACTGGCATAATATCCAGCAGCTGAACTTCCACCTGAACCAATACATAAACAAGCCTCTTTTAATTCTTCCAATATTTCAAGATTTTTTGCTTCTAGATAAAATTGCCTTTTAGGCAACATTTCAAAATTTCCTTTTGTTCTTTCACATACTTTTTTTTCCATAAAAATTCCTCCTTAATGCTAATTCTAGCAGTATAAGAGGAAATATATGGTCTTTACTTTAATTTTTATAACTTTCTTCTAATAACTTTATTTCAATTATCCTAGGTAATGAAAAATGTCTTATTTCTCCACGTAATTCACAAAAAGCAGAAACATACCAATCATCATTATATAAAAATAAATTGCATGGATGAATTACTCTTTCCTTAGCGTCTTTATCTAATGAAAGAAAATTAATCCAGACTTTTTTCTTTTCTTTAATAGCTTTTGATAATATATTATACTTACCTTTATTATCATTTTCTTTTAAAATATTATTTACTGATTTCTTTTTAGTACTTTTATATATTCCATCGACTTTATCAACTAATTCTATATATTCTTTATTAAATAAAAATTCATTATTTTGTTTTAAGAATTCATATGAAGTATTTAATAGCAGAATATCATATTTACTAAAGCCTCTTTGAGGTAATAAAATATTATGACTTAAAATATATCCTCCATATGGACCTTTTTAATCGTATCTATATAAATTCCGGCTTTTTCTAAATCTTGTTTATATATTCTAACCATTCTATCTGTCACTTCTAAAATTTCAGAAAGTTCTTTAACTGAATATTTTCTATTATTATTTAATAGTTCTAACATCGTTAATGTATTTGATAATTTACTCATAAAACCACCTAATTTATATATTGCTACTTATTATAATACATATTTTTATTTATAATAAACAAAAATTTTTATTTAAAAAGTTGCCTCAAAAGGTGCCTCTGTAGAAAAAAAACTTACAATTTTGTAAGTTTCACACTATTTATGGTAGCGACGGGGAGATTCGAACTCTCGACCTACCGGGTATGAACCGGTTGCTCTAGCCAACTGAGCTACATCGCCATTTCAAGTAAGCAAAGATATTATATCAAAGATTTATATACATTTCAACTGGAATTTGTGTAAAAACGATTTCTTTTTCATTGTAGAATTAATAATTTTGAAGTATACTATATTTATAAGGTGAACATTATGGAAAAAAAGAAAATATTATTAGCATATGCCTCTTATGGTTCTGGTCATAAATCAGCAGCCAAATATATACAAAGTTATTTTGAATCACAAAAAAACGACTATATAATAAAAATAATTGATTTAAGTGATTATAATAGCTTGTTTGGGAAAATAAGTGAGAGCCTTTTTAATTTAAACCTTAACCATAATCAGAAAGCAAGTTTAGTATTTTCTATATTTTATAAATTATTTGATTATAAAATAAGTTCTTTACCTTATAATAGAGTAACAAATGATTTATATAATCAAAAACTACTTATTGATATAATAAAAGAGTTTAATCCAGATCTAACTATTTCCACTCATTTTTTTGCAAGTACTTTAATAGCAAAATATAACAAAGAAGGATATATTAATTCAAAATTAATCACTGTTTTAACGGATTATAGATCACATGAATTCTGGATGAAAAACTTTAAAAATGAAGACGCTTTAATAGTAGGAAATGAAATAATTAAACGTGAACTCGTTAATAAAGGATATAATAAGAATAAAATTTATCCTTTTGGTATCCCTTTATCAGAAAAATTTATGAATGCCAAGCTTATAAAAGAAAGCACTTATTTAAATTATAATCTTAAAAAAGATTTACCAATAATATCTTTTTTAAATGGAAGTGCCGGATCAATTGTAAGTTATGAATACTTAAAATCATTTCTTAAAAAAAGATATAATGTTCAAGTAATAATGTTTTGTGGTAAAAACGAAAAAGTAAAACTGAAATGTGAAGAACTTATAAGTGAAAATAAATATAAAAATGTATTAATACTTCCTTTTACTAATGATGTTAATAATTTAATTAATATTTCAGATTTAGTTGTTACAAAACCCGGAGGACTTAGTATCACAGAATGTCTTGAATTAAAGAAACCTATGATGCTTATTCCAGGTGCTGGAGGCCCTGAAAATTACAACGCAAGATTTTTAGTTGCAAAAGGCGTCGCGATTAATAATAAGAATATTATTAAATTTAAGAAAAACATGAAGAAAATTATTAAAAATCCTAACATTTTACAAAACATGGTTAATAATTTAAATAAGTATGAAAGAAATACTTCAGTAATAAAATTATATAAATTATCTCAAAAATTATTAAACAAAAAATAAAAGCGAAATATCGCTTTTATTTTAAATTGTTTTAATATTCTTTAAGTTTATTGTATATAAAGTTTTCAAGTTCTTCTATTTTTAAAGTTTCTTGTTTCATAGTGTCTCTATCTCTTACAGTAACCGTATTATTATTTATAGTTTCATCATCTATAGTGATACAGTAAGGTGTACCAATTATATCCTGTCTTCTATATCTTTTACCAATACTACCTGATTCATCATAAGTACACATAAATAATTTAGATAAAGTATTATAAACTTCATCTGCTTTTTCACTATGGTATTTTTTTACTAATGGCAGAATTGCTGCTTTATATGGTGCTATAAAAGGATTAAAGTGCATTACTTCTCTTGTATCGTTTTCAAGAGTTTCTTCTCCATATGCATCACAAAGTACTGTTAAAACCAATCTTTCTACACCTAGACTTGGTTCAACAACATATGGAATGTATTTTTCATTTGTTTCTGGATCTGTATATTCCTGTTTAACTCCTGAAAATTCCTGATGTTGAGTTAAATCATAAGAAGTTCTACTAGCTATTCCCCAAAGTTCACCCCATCCAAATGGAAATAAATATTCTATATCTGTTGTAGCATTACTGTAGAAACTAAGCTCTTCTTTTGAATGATCACGAAGTCTTAAATTTTCTTCTTTAATACCTAAACCAATTAAGAAGTTTTTACAATATTCTTTATAGTACGCAAACCATTCCAGTTCAGTACCTGGTTTACAGAAAAATTCAAGTTCCATTTGTTCAAATTCTCTAACTCTAAAAATAAAGTTACCTGGTGTTATTTCGTTTCTGAAGCTTTTACCAACCTGACCTATACCAAAAGGTATTTTAAGTCTCATACTTCTTTGTACATTAAGAAAGTTTGTAAATATACCCTGTGCAGTTTCTGGTCTTAAATAAATTGTGCTTTTAGCATCTTCAGTAACACCCTGAAAGGTTTTAAACATTAGATTAAATTTTCTAATATCGGTAAAATTATTCTTACCGCAGTTAGGACATGGAACCACTTTTTCCCTTATGTATTCTATTCTTTCCTCATCAGTCATCTTATCTCCCAATTCAGAATTAGTAAATTCATTTATAAGTTTGTCTGCACGATGTCTTGTTTTACATTCTCTACAGTCTATAAGTGGATCAGAAAATGTTTTTAAGTGTCCTGAAGCTTCCCATGTTTTTGGATTCATCAAAATTGCGCTGTCAAGTCCTACGTTATTAGGATCCTCTTGTACAAACTTCTTTAACCAAGCTTTCTTTAAATTGTTTTTAAGTTCTACTCCAAGTGGACCAAAATCCCAAGTGTTTGCAAGACCACCGTAAATTTCACTCCCTTGATATATAAAACCATAAGTTTTACATAAGTTAACCATTTTATCCATATTCATATTTTTTTCCTCCTTATAAATAAAAAACTTTTAGATTTTCTCTAGGACGAGCAAAGCCCGCGGTTCCACCTAGATTATTCTAAAAGAATCTCTCTTGATTATATAGCTATTAGTTTTCCAAGCTAAGTCATCGCTTTTCAATATAATGATATGATTATATTATATATTTTATAATATTTCAATACTTTTGTTACTTATTACTATTT
>CAZVIQ010000005.1:0-13067 GCA_964626795.1 uncultured Muribaculaceae bacterium | reverse complement strand
ATAAAAATGGTAATTACAGGTCACTACAATAAATGTTTAAAAATGAGATAATTAGCTAGGTGTTAAGTATGATTTATATTGAAGAAGAAAAATTTTATAACTTTAACTCAAATATTAAAGAAGTTATAGCTAAAAATATTAGAAAATATAGAAAAATAAAAAATCTTACTCAAGAACAACTTGCTCTAAGAGCAGAGATTTCATACGACTTTATGAGAAGAATAGAAACAGGAAAAGGTAAAATTGGTTTTTCCGTTCAAACTCTTTATAAAATAGCAACTGTCTTGGAAGTAAGTATTGATTTATTAATTAAAGAAGACTAAAAAATAGTTCAAATGAACTATTTTTTTAATGTCTCTAAGAATTTCTTACTTTTTAAATATAAACCTGTAAAATGACTATAGTATTCTGTAAGTATGTTATCTACTTCACTAATAACTTTCTCATTTATTTTAAGCTCACTTATTTTATTAATATCTACATAGTAATAAAGTTTTAACATTTTAAGTACTTTTTCATCGTATATTTTTTCATTTGTTTTACAGAACGAACAAATATATCCTCCTTTATAAAAGGATAATGTTAAAATGCTTTTTCTGCCACATACAACACATTCATTCAGATTAAGACCTACTCCAATATAATAAAGGTATTTCAGTTCTAAAATATTTGTTATCACGACAGGATTTAAACCTTCTTCAATTTTCAATAGTGAACTGATAAACATATCATATATTTCTGGACTTTGACTTTCTTTATATACTTCTTTAGTAAGTTCACTTATATAAGTTAAAAAAGCCACTTTAATAATATCACTTCTGATATTTAAAAAGTAATTTATCGGATCAGCTCCGATTAAAGTAGAAAGCTTTCCTTCATTAAAGTACATATGAAAAGTTGCATATGTAAAATTTTCACTTACATTCTTTAATTTACATTTAGGTGTCTTACAAGCTTTTGATATTACACCTATTATTCCATATTCCTTAGTAAATATATTAAGTATCTTGCTACTCTCCCTGTAATTTATACTACTTAATACAAATCCTTCTACACTTATTACCTTCATACTTCAAAGAAAAAGAAAGTTTTACTGATTTTCTTCTTTCTTACTGCCCTTTCTATATTTTAAATAATCCTCTACTTTACCTGATTTTTTAAAATCTTCCCAATATTTGTTTTTCATTTTATTCACCTCTTACTATATATTGATGAATAATTTGAAAATTTATTCAAAGATTTTCATTATTAAATCCAAGTTCATTTAAAAGCTTATCTTTATCTCTCCATTTTTTTAATGTTTTAACATATAATTCTAAATAAACTTTTTTATTAAGCATTTTTTCCAAATCTAATCTGGCATTTGTACCTATTTCTTTAAGCATTGCACCTTTTTTGCCAATGATTATCTTTTTTAAAGCATCTCTATCCACAATTATATCTACAGCTATTTTAATTATATCTTTCTCTTTAGATAAATTTGTTAAAAGACAAGTCACAGAATAAGGAACTTCATCATTAGTAAGTTCTAGTATTTTTTCTCTTACTATTTCACATATTCTAAATTCATCTGTCGCACTGGTTTTATCATCATTCGGAAAATATTTAACTGTATCTGGAAGATAATTCTTTATTATTTCTATTAATCTATTCACATTATCATTATTTCTAGCCGATACTGGAACAATTTCTGTAAAATCAAACAGGCCTCTGTATTCTTCAATTTTAAGAAGTATTTCATCATCAGTAAGCTTGTCTATTTTATTAATAACAAGAATTATTGTTTTATCAAGATTCTTAAGCAGGTCGATAACATAAGCATCTCCCCCTCCAAATGATTCACTTCCATCTATTAAAAATAAAACTATGTCTACATCATTCATTGAAAAATAAGACTGATAATTAAGTCTTGTCCCAAGTTTATGTGTAGGCTTATGAATTCCCGGAGTATCTACAAATACAATCTGCGTTTCTTCTTCATTATAAATTCCTTGTATTAAATTTCTAGTTGTCTGTGGTTTTGAAGATATTATAGATATTTTATCTTGTAAAATTGTATTCAAAAGAGTACTTTTTCCTACATTAGGTCTTCCAATTAAACTAACAAAGCCACTTCTCATTTCATATCTTCCTTGCTGAATGTTGTAAACATTATTTCTCCAAAAGTCATTACTTTCATATCACCTTTTTTATTCATAATGTTAAATATAACATCTTTATCAAAGAATTCTAAAAAAGTCTGTTTACACAAATGACAAGGCATTAGTATATCATCTTTATCTGTCATTAAGTAAAGTGCTTTAAACTTTCTAACACCATCTGATACTGCGTTCATAATAGCATTTCTTTCAGCACATATTGTTCCTCCATAAGATGCGTTTTCTACATTAACACCTTTATAAAACCTGCCATTTTCACCCTCCACTATACATGCAAAGTGATACCCAGAATATGGCGCATAACTATTTTCTAATAATTCTTCTAACTGATTTTTCATTTATTTACCTCCTTAAAGTTTTTTAATTCTTTATTAATAATTTCTATATAATCTCTTTCTACAGGCGTTAATGTTTTAGTAATATATTTTTCATATTCCTTATGAGCTTTTTCTAATGCTTTCTTATGAGATATTATACCATTATTATTTAAAATATCACTTCTGGTCATAGTTAAAAATTTGTCTAGTTCTCGAATCCAATCTTTCATAGTCATAGTTTTCATTCTTAATGCCTGTAATTCTGCAACATCCAGATATGCTGATACCATTTTATTTAATATCTTTAACTCTTCTAATGTCAAGTAGTTTTTTGCTATTTCTGTATCTTTCCTAGTAGGATAACTTCCAGTAAAACTAATAAGTCCTATATTTCCTTTTTCGCTATTCACTCTATTATAAATTATCTCTGCTGCAGTATTTCCATGTGTTGCATAATGCATTTTATTTTGAACAGTTCTAAAAAACTTTATTGTTAATTTACTGTTAGAATCATAATCAATTGAAGTGGCATATATATCCAGTACTTTTCTCCAAAACTGTTTTTCACTACTTCTAATATCTTTAATTCTTTCTAGTAATTCTTCAAAATATAAAGGATTATTTCCTTTTTTTAATCTTTCATCATCTAAAGCAAATCCTTTAATGGCATAAGATTTTAATATTTCTGTAGCCCATTTTCTGAAATCTATTCCAATTTTTGAATTTACTCTATACCCAACTGCTATAATAACATCTAAATTATAATGTTTTACGTTATAATTTTTACCATCTTTAGCAGTTGTTCGGAATTTCCGAACGACTGAATTTTCTTCCAATTCACCTTTAGTAAAAATATCAGTAATATGTTCACTAATATTAGATTTGCTTGATTGAAAAAGTTGAACTATATGAGTTTGAGTTAACCATACTGTTTCATCCTTAACAAAAACATCAACTTTAGTATTTTCAGCAGAATTTTTATATATGAAAATATTGCTTTCTTCACTAGTTTTATCACTCATTAAATACCTCTCCTATTTTATAAAAGTTCTATAATCTTTGGTAAGAATATTACTAATCCTATAATAATCGATGTAATTGCAAGAACCAACACTGCTGCAGAAGATGTGTCTTTAGCTACCTTCGCTAGTGTTTTAAACTCACTGGTTACTAAATCTATTGTTGCTTCAAGTGCTGTATTAATAAGTTCAAATGCAAGCACTAAACCAATTATAAGTGATAGAATAAGCCATTCAATATTTGATATACCAAATACTATTCCCATCACTAAAGCAAGTATAGCAATAAAAATATGCACTCTAAAGTTCTGTTCATATTTTAATGCATGTCCTATTCCCTTAAATGCATAACTAAAACTATTTTTTAGTCTTTTAATACTAAGTTTTTTATCTTTGACAATCATATTCACTTAGCACCTTCTCTTCCATATCTCTCATTACTTTTTTATCTGATTCATTCATATGGTCATATCCAAGTAAGTGTAAAAGTCCATGAACAGTTAAATAACATATTTCCCTTTTAAATGGATGATCATATTCTTCAGCCTGTTCCTTAGCTCTTTTAGCACATATATATATTTCACCTAAAAATCTGAATTCTTTATATATTTCATTATCTTTTTCTTCAAATGCAAATGATATAACATCAGTAACTGAGTCTTTATTACGATAAACTTTATTTATTTCTCTTATTTTATCTTCATCTACAATTATTATATTAAATACAGGATTAACCACATTTAAAAGTCTAAACACTATACTGCTTACATTTATTAAGTCATCTTCATTTATTATTTCATCTGTTAAATTAAATACTACATCTTCCATAAGTCACCTAAAAAGTATATAGACCTAGAAAATATAGTATAGCTAAGACTATAAATATTAAAGATATTATATTATAAATAAAGTTCTTTTGAAATACTGCAGGCAATTTCTTTTTTATAGCATCCAGTCCTATAAAAAGTAAAAAACCAAGTATACCACCTAATACATTTAATATTATATCATCTATATCAAATATTCTTCCGATAAAATACTGTACTGCTTCAATTATTGTACTTGCTAAAAGAGATACAATAAACATACTTCCTATCTTATTGACTTTTATATATTTTGAAACAAAAAATCCGAATGGCAGGAATAAAAGAATATTTCCAACAACTTGTCTATAAAAACCATATGTACCTAAATCATATCTGAGTATTTCTCTAAATGGAATAAAATTAGTTCCAAAAGTTTGAACATCCTGATATGTTAACAGTTCAAATAAAATTAATATATATGTCAAAAATAATAGAAGAGAAAATTCGTGGTGAAAAACAAATTTCTTCTTATTCTGTCTCAAGTAAAATATTCTGAGAATTGTTGCTATACTAAGAACTATAACAATAGTAGGCCACGCTATTTCAAATATTTCATTAAATAACTCTTTCATAATCATTCACTTTCTAAAGTATTTATTAACGGAGAATAGTCTACTATATTTTCATATACTCTAAAAAATACTTCTACATTTATTTTACTACTAAAAACACTATTTTTCAAAACTTTTTTATCAATTATATATTCTTCTTCACCAAGTGTCATATTTATACTCTTTTCTGCTCTGATTACAGCTTCTTCTAGTGCCTCTTTACCAGTTATTTCATGTTTTTTATATTCATATAGTATTTTTTTTTCTTTAATAAGTTTAAAAAACAGGAAGGGCTTATCTAAAACCACTTCTTTTTCTAAAATAGCATTATTAGTATTATAAAGACCTATAACTGTCATATTAAAGGAAGGAAACTCCATATAATAATGATTTATAACTTTTCCTGTAGGAACATATTCAACATATTCATATGGGACAGTTACATTAACAGTATACCATACTTCACCAAAAATGGTAGCATCTGCACTTACTGTATTTACTAAAGTTTCCTCTCCTCTCATAATATTACCACTTACTATGACTTCTCCTTTAAAAACATAATCATTTACGACTTTAACTGGTGTCCCTTTTTTATTGATAATTTTTAAAATTAAAGCATCCTTAGCCGCTACAACATTACGAGGAGGAATTTCTTCCTTTTCTTCATTCTTAACTCTTTCGGTAAGATTAACAATATATTTTGTTCCATTTCTTCTTATTTCAATCCATTCTAAAGTATCTTTATTATCTTCAAGTATATGGACTTTAATTTTTTCTATTTCCTTGTATTTTTTTATAAACTTATATTTTTCAATTCCATAACTTCTTAATTCTTCTCTTATTATTTCTTTCATTTTTTTATTACTTGTAACTATTTCAATATTAAATATTATATTAGATAAAATATATATTATAATTACACCTAAAATTAATGATAATAAAAATAAATATTCTTTTTTTAAATATTCACTAATACCTTTCATTCCATAATAACTAATTACTTTTACTTTCTTTTTTCCAAAATGTTTTTTTAAATATGCTAAATTCTTATAATCTGTTTTTATTGTAATGCTTTTTTCACTTACTTTTAAATTACTATAAGAAATACCTTTTGCAATTAAAAGCTCTATTAAATATTTTACTTTAACATCATAAATTTCTAAAAGTATCAAATTATCGATCATAATTCCACCTTTTTAAATTCACCTGTTATAAGCATTTCAACTTTATCAAGTTTATTTATCACAAGATCCTTACCATGTATTTTAATTTCTTTATTTTTTTTATTTAGAATTACACGTGTATTATCTATATCAATTATTTTTCCATAATTATACACATGAATATATTTTTCAGTTAAAGTTAACTTAAATGTATCATCAATTATATAGTCTTTTACATTAAACTCCATTATAGTCACCCTATTAATTATATGAAAGGGTACAAAAAAATATATTTTTAATAATTACAAAATTAAAAGCATATTTTATTTTAAAAACAAATGTATTAATAGAACTTTCCTATATCATTAAAAAAACTCACTTAAGAGTTTAGTTTATGTTGAACTATTTCACTTACTAGTTTGAAATCAGCTTTTCCTTTTAATAAAGTATTTGCTTCTTTCATTATCATGCCCATATCACTTTTACCAGAAGGTTTAACTATATCAAAGATTTTATCTATTTCTTTTTCTATTTCTTCTCTAGTAAGTTGAACAGGTAAGTACTGTGATAATAATAATATTTCTCTTTCAAGATTCTCTGCCAAATCATTTCTTCCTGCTTTTTTAAATTCTTCTATACTTTCTCTATGAGTTTTAACCTGTTTACTTGCTACTTCTATAACTAAGTCATCAGTTATTTCTTCTAATTTATTATTGATTCTTGATAAATCAATAGCGCTTTTTAATAGTCTTATAGTACTTAGATTATTCTTATCTTTATTTCTCATAAAGTCTTTCATATCTGAATTTATCTTCTCATACAACATTATTATTCCTCCTAGTTTGTGCTCCTGTTTTTCTTTCTAGCATTTTTTATCGCTTCTTTTTTAGCTTCTCTTCTTAATATTCCTGGTTTAGAATATTCTTTTCTCTTCTTTATTTCTGAAGGGATACCACTTCTTTGCACTTTCATTTTAAATCTTTTTAATGCGCCTTCAACATTTCCGTTCTTTACATCAACATGTGTCATATTTCTACCCTCCCTTCATTAACAAGGAAATTATACAATATTTTTACATATTTTTCAATACAAATGTAAATATTTTGTAGAAATATACTTAAAAAGCGGAAATTCAGACTAAAAAATGCTATAAAATTATAATATCTTTTATAAGACAAATCGGTATTAGTTTATTTTCAATAGTAAGCAATGAGTTATTTGACTTAGCAATAATAAATTCTTCTTTCTCCCATTCATCAGTTTTTATAAGTACTTTAGTTTTATAAATAAAATTTGAAGAAGTAAAGATATCATTTATTTTCTTCTTTATTATTATTTCATTAACTTTTTCATTCGAAGACTCTAAACTAATATTATTCAAATTATGCGTTTTTTCCTTTTCACTGTAAAATGTTTCTTTATTATTGTCTATTTTCTTTTCTTGTTTATTCACATAAACTTTAGGTAATTTTTTATTCATATGCCTCAACTCCTATAGTAATGTATGCAATATGCCTAGAAAAGTTTAATTTTTAGAATTTTGTAAATAATAATTAATATGAAAAAAATAAAAAATATTGAAATAATAATACCTCTTTGCTTAGTTACTTTTATGCTTATAAGTACAGTCACTATAAAAAGTTCATCTTATATTATTTCTGAAATATTCGCTAATCTATATCTAAAACAATTATCATGGTACTTCTTAGGTTTCATTATGTTTTTTGTTGTTTTAGTCGTTGATAATAAAAATATTTATAAAGCATCATCATATTTTTATTTTATTTCATGCTTTTTGTTAATACTTGTATTGATTATTGGAGAAAAATTAAATAGTTCAAGTGCGTGGCTAAATATAGGACCTTTATCATTTCAACCAAGTGAATTTGCAAAGATAGGTTTGATTTTATATATTGGAAAAATATTAAATGATTATCATTTTAAAAGAAAAAAGAATATAAAAACTGAATTTATATTGATATTAAAAGTTTTTTTAATTACATTAATTCCAAGTGTTTTAGTATTTTTAGAACCTGATACAGGTGCAGTTATTTCTTACTTTTTAATAGCTATGATAATGCTTTTTGTAAGCGGTATAAAGTATAGATGGTATGCAATATTAATATCGCTAGCAGGTATATTTATTTTCATATTTATTTATCTTTATATAAACAATACTGAACTAATATTAAATACTGTAGGAAGTAATATTTATTATAGAATTAACAGAATCATAGAATGGAAAACTTCCAGTGGTATGCAATTAGAAAACAGTCTTACCTCGATCGGAACCAGCGGACTTCACGGGCATGGACTGAATAATACTCCACTTTATTTTCCAGAACCTTACACTGATTTTATATTTGCTGTTTATGCAAGTAACTATGGACTTGTAGGAGCTTCTTTATTAATTCTTTTAATATTTATTTTTGATTCAAGAATTATATCAATAGGTATTAAATCTTCTAAAACTTTAGATAAATATATTATTTCCGGTATAGTAGCATCACTTATTTTTTACCAGATACAAAATATTTCAATGACAATAGGTCTTCTTCCTATAACAGGAGTTCCTCTTCCGTTTATAAGTTACGGAGGAAGTTCTTTAATTATTTATATGATTTTAACAGCACTTGTTGTAAACGCCCATATAAAAAAATAATCATTTAAGATCATTTTCTTCCTAAGTTACTTTTTCTATTTGTAAATTAAGTTATTCTATATTATAACCAAACACCATAGTATATTGCTATCATACCTAGCATAAATCCCACTATCCAGAATAACTTTACAATATCTCTTTCTTCCCAGCCCAATTTTTCAAAATGATGATGCAGTGGCGCAAAAAGAAATATTTTTTTATTAAAATATTTTACTGATATAATTTGAATAAGACTTGATAAGGTTTCTATAACAAATACGCCTCCAATAAGTGCGAGTGAAAGTTCATGTCTTGTAAGTATCGCTACAGCGGCTAGTGTTGCGCCAAGAGCAAGAGAACCTGTATCACCCATAAACACTTTTGCAGGATGAGTATTATATACTAGAAAGCCTAGTAAAGATCCAGTAAGTATAAAACAGAATATTGCAATTTCCTGATAACCTTCTGCCCAAGATGTTCCCCATGAAAGAATTCCAAAGCTTAAAAACGAAATTGCTGCAAGTCCTCCTGCAAGTCCATCCAGACCATCAGTTATATTAACTGCATTTGAAGAACCTACAAGTAGGAATAAAATGAAGATTCCATAAAACCAACCTAAATCAACATTAATGCTAAGAGACGATATCCATAAGTTAGGTTCTCCTCCTCCACTCATATATATGTAGAAAAACACAAGTGAGATAATTATCTGTATAACTAATTTCTGCGTAACAGAAAGACCATCATTCTTTTTTTCTCTTATTTTTTTAAAGTCATCTATAAATCCTAGCAATGCATATGAGAAGAAAATAAACAGTATAATAACTAAATTATGAGTTATTTCTAGACTTCCTCTCAAATATAAAATTAACATTGTAATTAATGTAGGAACTATAAATATTATTCCTCCTATAGTAGGAGTACCATTCTTACTCTTATGATTATCAACATAAGTACTTATACTTTGCCTAAAATTAATTCTTCTAAGCCATGGTATAATTATAAGTCCGAATAAAACTGAAAGGAAAAATCCAATCATTAATCCTAAAATCGATTTTGCTAATATTAGCATGTAATCACACCCTTGCATTAATATTATATAACAGTTTAAGGAATTTTAAAAATATATTAAGGAATTTAACAAGTTATTTACAAAATATAATATTAATTTTTAATTTAAAAGTACTTTTACGACTGCACCCTCTTTTATTCTAGCACCAGCTTTAGGATTTTGTAGAACTACTTTTTCTCCAGTACCTGAATATTCGATTTTAAAACCATATAGTGATTTAATAGCTTCTTTCTTTTCCATACCGACTACATCTGGCACAGTTACATATTTTTGTTCGTAATATAAGTATTCACGAGGAAGACCACTAAAATCTTCTTCAACTTCAAATACTTCAATTGCACTTTTTAGCACATTATTAACTATTGGAGCTGCTACAGTACTACCGTACTGAATTGTATTATGAGCTCCATCCACTGCTATATAAATAACAAATTCAGGATCGTCTGCAGGCATACAGCCAATAAATGAAAGCACATAGTTACCAATCATATATCTTCCATCAGCACCTACTTTTTGAGCTGTTCCTGTTTTTCCACCAACTCTATATCCCTCTATGAAAGCGTTTCTTCCACCACCGTTTGCAACAACACTTTCAAGTGCATATCTAACTATTTTACTTGTTTCTTCAGTTATTAATCCTTCAGCTTTAAGTGTGGGATTAAATTCCTCGACTATTGTGTTAGTCTCAGGTTCATTAATACTTTTTACAACATATGGTGTATACATATTACCACTATTAACTATTGCACTTACTGCCTGGACCTGCTGAATTGCTGTTACACTTACACCTTGACCAAATGCAGTAGTAGCGTGCTCTAAAGGTCCTACTTTATCTAAATCAAAAATTATTCCTGTACTTTCACCATTTAAATCCACTCCAGTTTTCTTTCCAAATCCAAACCTATCTATATACTCAAATAATTTTTCTTTTCCCAGTCTTTGTCCTAAAACTACAAATCCGGGATTACAAGAATTTTCTATAACTTCTAAAAAAGTTTGATGACCATGACCACCATGTTTCCAACAGTGTAATGCAGTTCCAGCAACACTTATACTACCTGTATCATAAAATGTATCTTCAAAAATATTAACTAAGCCTTCATTTATAGCACTTGCAAAAGTAACTATTTTAAAAGTTGATCCTGGCTCAAAATTAGACCAGATCGCTAAGTTACGATTAATCGTTTCAACATCATAGCTCTGGTACTTTATCGGATTAAAGTCGGGCTTACTACTCATTGCATAAATCTCACCGGTTTTAGGATTCATTACTATTCCAATAGCACCTTCTGCACTATATTTATTCATTGCATTGTCAAGTTCATTCTCTAAAGTTAGCTGTAAATCTAAATCTATTGTAAGAGATATATTCATTCCATTCTGAGGGCTTTCATAAACTTCAGCAAGTTCTAATTTATTTCCCTTACCATCACTAAAATACTTTATTGAACCATCTTCTCCAGTTAATACTTTATCGTATTGAAGTTCTAATCCACTAAGTCCCTGATTATCTATTCCAACATAACCAACCACATGAGAAAGTACATTATTATAAGGATAATATCTTTTACTTTCTTTTACTAGATATACTCCATCATATCCAAGTGCATCTATCTTATCTGCTATTTCAAATGAAAGACCTCTTCCTTCCGGATGAACTCTTTCAATAGAAGTTCTTTTACTGACATGTTTATACATTTCTTCATAAGAAACACCTATTATTTCTGATAAAGCTTTTGCAACTTCTTCTTTATTTTTTATCTGATTTGGAATTAAAACCAGTCCTGCAGTTGTTTCATTTGATGCGATTACTTTTCCATTTCTATCGAGAATTAGTCCTCTGTCTGCCTGTACAGGAAGATTTCTACTCCATAAACTTTCTGCTAAGTGCTTCAGTTTATTATATTCTATTACTTGTATCCAAAACACTCTTATCATTATAAGAGCAAATAAAATAGTTACAACTAGCAGTACAATCCTAATTCTTTTGTGAGTCTCATAAAAAAACATATAATTCCTCCTTAAGAAATTATATGTTTTTTTTAATTATAATATAAGTTTTATTAGAAAACTCTTCTTTTTATTTTTATCTGTAAGTTCTAACTTTAATTCTAAATATTCACTTTCTTTGTACATTTTATTATCACCAATAATAATGTATCATATCGACAAATAATACTCAATAGTTTCTACCGATTTTCTACCGATATTGGTTGATTTTCTTATAATATACTTCAAAACTGACGTATTTTTTACTTCTTGCTTAAATAATTTTTATAATTTAAAAAGCTCATTTATAAAATGAACTTATTTACTACAAACTTTTTCTAATATTTCGCTGTATAATTCTCTTAATTTAGTTTTATCTTCTGCTTTTAAATTAATAAATTTTAAATTAATTGGATAACCACTATCTACAAAACCAAGTATTGAAGCACTAGTAGGCTTAAAAATTATAGACATTGTAGATATTGACTTATATGGAATAATACTTATTTGTTTTCCATACATATTTACATCAAATAAAGCAATCTTTTTATCAGTAAATATTCCTTTATCTCTCTTAGTTGAATAAGCACCAATTACTTTTTCATTCTTTTCTAAGTAATCTAAAACATAATTAGGTAAATTATCTATATCTATTTCTTTATAAAAATAAAAGTATTTTGTAATTTCCTTATATTTTAAATACGCCACTTATTACACCTTCTTTTCTTAATTATATCAATAACTGTTTATTTTGCATAGCCAAACGGCCAAAGTTTAAATATTACTTTACCAAGGATATTTTCTTTTTTAATTAATCCAAATACTTCAAATCTACTGTCATATGAATCTTCTCTATTATCACCCATCACAAAATATCTTCCCTCTGGTAAAGTTTTATTTTCACAACCTGAAATTCTACATACATCATCAAAAGTAAAATCTTCGGTTACTACATTTTCCAGATATTCTTCTTCAATTGCTATATTATTAACATACACTTTATTATTACTGGCATAAATATGATCTCCAGGGCCTGCAATTACTCTTTTTATATAAAGGACTCCATCTGCATCAGTTAACGCTATAACATCTGAGTTTTTAATATCTAGAAATTTATAAGTGACTTTTGAAAGAAGTACTACATCCTTATTTTCATAATTAGGAGCCATTGAACTCCCATGCACCTGTTCAAGAGTTACAATATAAAGAAGAATTAAAAACACTATAATAAAAGTTATTATATATCCTATACTATCTTTAATAAATTCTTTAAAATCTCTAAAATCCATA
>CAZVIQ010000004.1:0-36826 GCA_964626795.1 uncultured Muribaculaceae bacterium | reverse complement strand
ATAAAGTTGAAAGATAAATATATTATCTCTTTTTTTATATAATTTATTAACAAAACATAATAAAAATGATATTATCTAATAAGAGAGTAGGCTTTTTATCATAAAATAAACTTGATATTTTGACAAAATATGGTAATTATGCTATAATATTGCCCATAAAAAGAGGGGGAGATAAATATTATGAACAGGATAGAAGTAATTTGTACTGATTTAGATGGAATTATAAATGATTTGGAGTTATTTCAAGATTGGATGATAGAAGATTATTATACTTCAAGAGGAGAACCTGTCCCGGAAGTAAAGAATCCTACTGCATATGATATTAAAGATATTTATGAATTGTCAAAAATTAAAAGGCAATTAATTTGGATTCAATATTTTCCGTATTATAGTAAATATTTTGGTCCAAGAAGTGATGTGTTCGAAGTATTAAAATATTGGCAAGCTAAAGGTAAAAAAGTATATGTTCCAACTGCACGAGCATTTGTTACAAATTTCTTTTTAGGAAAAATGTCTAGAAACTGGGTTGAAACTTGGTTTCAAGAAAACGAATTCAAACCAGACGATATTGCTTGGATTTCTGAAAAAAATGCTCCTATAGAAAAAGTTGAAGCATTTAAAGTTTTAAAAGCTGATTTTGGTTTAGATGATCAGCCGAAAGTAATAGATCCGCTTTTAGATATTTGCGATATAGGAACTATTAATACTAACAACAATAGTGAATATTGTCCTAATAATAAAACGTTTGCATTTTATAGACATGATGACTGGCTACAAATCAAAGATACAGTAGATAAAATAGATAAAGGAAGGAGCATGAAATATGTCAAACAATAAATCAAAAATTGAAGATTTAAATTTAATGAGATATCATTTACAACATTATGATCATATACCAGCTAATATAGATTATCCTAATATGTCTATGACTGAAATGATGCTGGAAAATTGTGATAAATTTCATGATTATACTGCATTAAAATATCAAATGAACGGATTAGTTCATAAGGAAACGTTCAATGACTTTGCTGGAAATATTGAACGATTTGCGAAACTTATGAAACTAAGTGATATAAAGAAAGGCGAAAAAGTTGTTGTTTTCTTACCTGATTTACCAGAAACATATAGTATAGTTTATGGTGCTTTAGCACCTGGGGCTATTCTAGTTCCTTTGCATCCTAAAGAACCAAAAGATAAAATTAGAACTGCTGAAAAACTTAGATTAGTTAAACCTAGTGTCATAATATGTTTAGATTCAAATATAAAGGATTTAGATGAGATATTAAGTGAAAATAAAGATATAGACGAAAACGTAAGAAGAATATTTTATACTACACCAGTAGAATCTTTAAAAAAGAAATGGATATTATCTGTAATTAACGGAGTAATAGAAAAGAAATATTTAGAGTCTGATAACTCACCAAAACCTTATACACCTATATCAAATAAATTTGAAGCTTTATTTCCTGAACTAAAGTCAGCTAATAGATATAATGGCAGTTATATGGAAAATGTTAAAGGTGAAGATGACGCAGAGATATTATTTACATCAGGGACAAGTGGAAAAATGCCTACCGGATGTATACATACACATAATGGTTTTAATAGTTTAGCAATATCATCAAAATATATATGTGATTGTATTGAGGCGGGAGATAAAGTAATTGCAATTCCTGGAATATTCCATGGTTTTGGAGGAGGAACCGCTACACACACTTTATTTAATTGTGGTACAGAACGTTTAAATGTTCCTAATCCAACTGATTTAGAATATTTAGCTCAAATAACAGAAAAAGAACATCCAGAAATACAAATACATGTTCCTGCATTACTTAGAAAAATGAAAGAATCGAAACTGTTTGATGATATATTTTATGAAAATAGTAAAATGTTTATTACAGGCGGAGCTAAGATGGGTGCAGAAACCTATGATTATTGGGCAAATAAAATTGTAAGTGGAATTCGAGAGGGATATGGAAGTACACAAACAATAGGTGGCAACTGTGTAAATCCAAAAAATTATCAAATTAAAGGATCTATGGGTATACCTTTTCCAGATTATTATTACAGAATAATAGATGTTAATACAGGAAAAAATATTATTAAGCCTTATATAGCGGGTGAACTTGTTATAGCAGGTCCTTCAGTAATGAGAGATTCACTAAATAATAAAGAAGATAATGGTCTATTTGTTGAAAATGGAAGAGTATGGTATCATACCAATGACTTAGTATATCGTGATGAAACAGGATTTTATTTCCATTTAGACAGAATAGATGATATTATAAATTTAAGTAATGGAAACTTAGTAAATCCATTTCATATAAGACAAATTCTTGAAGAGTTTGGAATTGAAAATACTGAAATATTCAAAGCAACTAATTTAGAAACAGAAGCAGATAAAATAGTTGCGTGCTTTGAATATCATGCAGAAAAAGAGCAGATCGAAGATTTATTAAAAAGAATTAAAGATAGATTTAAAACATCAGGTTTAAAAAGTTATGAAATTCCAACCGAGATTGTAATACTAAGGAAAGCACCAGTAAATTTAAACGGTAAAATAGAGAAAAACGGAGTTAAAACAGCATATGAAAATAATGATTATGTTATGAAGTTGAAAATTGGAGCATAATAATGGAAAAATTAAATAATAACTTTGAATTTAGATCAATGAAAGAAATAAATAACATGTGTCTTGATCAAAGGCTAGATTATTATCGTAATTACAGAGAATTTGTTATGTCGCTAGAATTTGATGAAGAAAAAAACAAAAAAAATGAAGAAAGATATTTAAAAACCTTAGATAAATTAATAAAAATTTTTAATCCGATATATGAACCAAATTATTATGGAGTAAGTGATGAAAATGGGGAAGCGATGATTGTGGTTCCTAATCACTTAGATTCTTTAGATTTCTTTCTTGTATCACCTGCATATCAAGATACAGTTCTCCATTATATGATTGCCTCAACATTACTTAAAGTTAAAAATCTAATGGTGGGTCATTTATATACCAGAAGAGGAGCGTTTACAGTAGATAGAAAAGATCCGAAAGATAGAGCAATGGTGATTCCTAAAGCATTACAACACTTGCTAAGAGGACAAAGCACAGTTATATTTCCTGAAGGAAAAAGAATGGTACATTATGGAAGTGACGGTACTGTACAAAGATTTAAAGAAGGAGCAATACTTGCTGCTATAGTTTCGGGATTACCAATAAAACCAATGGCAATAAATAATAATTTTAAAAGAGGGGAGCTTTATGTAAATAAAGGAGCAAAGATTTACTTCCCTGAGGATGCAGATATTTTTGAAGCAACAAGATATGTTGAAGACATAGTAAGAAAACTATGGCAAGAAAACAAAGATAATGGTGCAGAAATTATTACAAAAGAGGACAAAAGTAATCAATTTACTTTAAAATAATTGATTACTTTTTTTTCATTTGGTATAATTTTATAAAAGGTAGTGATGATATGATAAGTAATAATTACTTTCAAATATTATCTTTAATGTATATGTCTTTTCTTATGATGGTGTTTTTTAGTAAAAAAAGACTTAAAACAATTGAAAATGATATTTTTGTTTCATTAATAATTATAAACACAATTGGATTGGTATTAGATATATGGAGTACTTATTTAGCTTATAGTAATATAAACAGTTTAATATTAAATCCATTATGTAAAGTATATTTGCTATATTTGATATGTTATTGTTTGGTTTTTACTATGTATGTTTATTTTATTTCTATTGTAAAACCCACTACTGTTATAAATATAAAAAATAAAATTTTTAGAAAAACTATAATACTTATATTTTTTTTGTTTATATTTTTTAGTATAGTGATATTCTCTATACCTTTATACAATTTTAGTGAAAATGGAATAATATATACCTATGGTCCTGCAGCTAATTTAACATATCTACTATATGGAATTTGTATTATATTTTGGATTGTTTGTTTACTTATTAATATTAAGAATATAAAAAACAAGAAATATTTACCCGTATTTTTATTGATATTTTTTGTAATTGCAGCAGCATCTATACAAAAAACTTATCCTGAATTACTATTAGTAACATCTGTTGCCTGTTTTATAACATTTATAATGTACTTTACAATAGAAAATCCTGATTTAAAAATGATACAAGAATTAAATCTTGCGAAAGATCAGGCAGATAAAGCAAATAATGCAAAAAGTGATTTCTTATCCAGTATGAGTCATGAAATAAGAACACCACTTAATGCAATTAAAGGTTTTTCTGAAATAACAGAAGATGCAGCAACTCTTGAAGAAGCTAAAGAAAATGCAATAGAAGTCGTTAAAGCTTCAAATATACTACTTGAAATAATAAATGGTGTGCTCGATATATCAAGAATAGAATCTGGTAACATGGAACTAGTTAATGTAATTTATAATCCGCATACGATGTTTGAGGATATTATAAAAATGTTAAGTTATCGTTTTGAAGAAAAAGACTTGGAATTTAATGTAATTATAGCGCCTGATTTACCAAGTTCATTATTTGGAGATCACTCAAATATAAGAAAAATAATAACAAACTTATTGACAAATGCGGCGAAATATACTGATAAAGGTCATGTAGACTTTAATGTAAGTTGTATAAATAAAGATAATATAAGTAAATTAATTATTTCAGTTGAAGATACAGGAAGAGGAATAAAGGTAGAGCAGATAGATAAATTATTTACTAAGTTTAATAGACTTGATGAAGATAGGAATACAACAGCAGAAGGAACAGGACTAGGGCTTGCTATAACAAAGAATCTCACTGAATTAATGGGAGGACAGATTACTGTACAAAGTGTATATGGAAGTGGAAGTAAATTTACAGTAATTATTGATCAGGAAATAAGAAAAGGTGAAACACTTGAAAATAAAACTGATATAAAAGATGAAAAAATAAATACAGAGACTATGTCTAATAAGAAAATACTTTTAGTTGATGATAATATGATGAATATCAAAATAGCTAAAAAATTACTTGAAGAGTATAAATGTGAAATAATAGCAGTATCAAGTGGGGAAGAATGTATAAGTAGAATAAATAATGGAGAACAATATGATGTAGTTCTTTTAGATGATATGATGCCAAATAAAAGTGGAACTGAAACTATGAAAGAATTAAAAGAAAATGGATATAAAGTACCAATAGTAGTATTAACTGCAAATGCTATGGAAGGACAGAAAGAAAAATATCTTGAAAAAGGTTTTGATGATTACTTAGGTAAACCAATAGAAAGAAAAGAACTTAGTAGAGTAATAAACAAATACTTGAATAAATAGAAATCAAGTATATAAGTTGTTACTTGAAAAAAATACAAATATTTTGTACAATATAAATATATAATAAGGAGAAAAGTAAATGAAAGATAAAAACAAGAGAATCTTGACTTATATAATTACTGTTATTATATTATTTATTTTAATATTTGGAGTCGTCTTTTATCTAAAAGAAAATCAAAAGAATACTGAAGCCAAATTAGAAAACGAATTTAAAGATATAATTTCACAGGTATATGTTGATATTTATGAAAAAAAGCTTGAAGAAGAAACTTCAGAAGAAGTAATAAGTTTTTTTAAAACATATTCTTTCTTAGGACTTACAATAGATTTAGAAATTATTAATAGTAATGAAGAATATAAAAACAAATATAGTGAAGAACTAAAAAACTTTAATAACAAAGCGGGAAAATGTGATGAAAAAGAAACAAAGGCAATAATTTTCCCAGTTGAACCATTTGATAAAAACGATTTTAATATAGAAGTAAACCTATCTTGCGATAAAGTAAAAAAATAAAAGTAGGTGAAGAATTTGATTATCAATTCATATTTTCAAATTTCAGGATTATTTATTATAGTGTTTTTATTAAAAGTATATTTTTCAACAAAAAGAAAAAAATCTCTAGATAATAATATATTTTTAATATTAATTTTTACTAACCTTTTAATTATATTAACGGATATTCTTAATAATGTTTTAATACTTAATTTAGGAAGTAAAATAATAAACATATATTTAGAAAAAATAATTCTGTCTTTAATTTTAATATGGATGCTTACACTTACTTTGTATGTTTATGTAAATACGCTTAAGAAAAAAGAGCGTTTAGCAGAAAATTATGATTTATCAATAAAGAAAGTTATAATTAGACTTTCACCTTTTATATTTATTTTATTAATAGCTACTTTAATATTACCCTTAGATTTATTAATTAATAGAAATCTTATATTTTTTAAGGGACCTGCTATACACTATGTTTGTTTTATGAGTTTACTTTTTGTATTATTCTGGATTTATCGTTTAATAACAAGATCAAAATTTATAAAGAAGAAAAACAGCAGATTGATTTTAGCATTAACGGTCATTGTATTTATAACCATTATATTGCAGCTTGTATATCCAGAGTTTTTACTGACAAAGTTAGCAATTTATTTTTTAACTTTTGTAATGTATTTTGATATAGATAAATGTGATATGGAATTAGTAGAGGAAATAAATTATTTAAAGAAAACTCTTGATGAAACTGAAGCTTCTAGAACAGATATGTTATTAAAAGCTTCACATGAAATAAGAACTCCACTTAATACAATATTGGGTTTTAGTGAATCAATACTTGAAGGTTCTTCTGAAAATATTCTTGAAGATGTAGGTTACATAAAAGGAGCTTCAGAAGTTTTATTAAATAGTGTTAATAATATATTAAATATTACTAATACTAAAAACACAGAAGTGAACTTAATTTATAATGAATATAATTTTGATAACTTTATAAAACAAATCAGTGCTGTTATAAAATCAAAACTTGAATCAAAAAATGTGGAATTTAAGTTAAAAATGAACAATACAATACCTCAAATGTTATATGGCGATAATATAAGATTAAAACAGGCACTTATAAATGTTTTATATAATTCAGTTAAATATACAAAAGAAGGCTATATAAGTTTAGATATAAACTCAATAACAATTGGAAATGTTTGTAGACTTATTATTAATATAAAAGACACAGGTATAGGAATTCCTGAAGAAAAATTTAATAAATTATTTAAAGAAAACTATTCAGATAAGAAAAATCTAGATGAAGAATCAGAGATAGATTTAGTAAATATTAAAAAGATTTTAGAATCTATGGGTGGTAAAATCTTTATTGAAAGTGAATATAGTGAAGGAACTTCTGTGAAAATATCTGTAGATCAACAAATAATAGAAACGAAAGAAGAAAAGCCTGCAGAAGTGGAAGAAAAGACAACAAAAGATAAAAAAGAATTTTCTGATAAAAGAATTTTAATTGTAGATGATGATTTAATAAACTTAAAAGTAGCGGAAAGATTATTAAAACAATATAAATTAAATATAGAAACTGTTTCAAGTGGTATAAAATGTTTAGAAAAAATAGACAATGGCGAAAAGTATGATTTGATATTCATGGATGATATGATGCCGGAGATGACAGGTACTGAAACCTTAAGACAACTTCATAATACTAGAGGCTTTGATATTCCCGTTGTGGCTTTAACAGCAAATGCAATGTATGGTATGAAAGAAAATTATATAAAAAAAGGCTTTGATGATTATCTATCTAAACCAATTGATAGAAAAGAATTAGATAAAATCATTAAAAAATTTTTGGATTAAGGGGATAATATGAAAGATAAAAGTTTTCTAATTGAAAAAGGAATAGATGTTGAAAGAGGTATTGAATTATTAGGGGATATAGATACTTATAATGAATTGATTAATGATTTCTTAACAGAAATTAATGAAAAAACGAATGATTTAGAATCATATATTAATAATGAAAATATGGAAAAATATGCAACTGTAGTTCATTCAATTAAGGGAGAAGCCAAATACTTTGGTTTTACAAGGCTTGCAGAGTTAGCTCTTAATCATCAATTAGAAAGTGAAAATCTTAATATTGAATTTATTAAAAATAATTTTAATGAATTAAAAACAGAAGTAAACAGAATTATTATGATATTAAAAGAATATTTAGGAAAAACTGAAACTATTATCTAAATAGGAAGTAATATAAAACTCCGTTAAAAATTATGGAGTTTTTTTATACAATTTGGGTATCATTCTATAATATAGATAGAATTTGTTTAGATAACAAAAAGACAAGAAAAGTTTTATTTCTTGTCTACTAAATTGAATTCACTTCAATTAATTTACAGTTTTTTTGTTAATTATTTTCTTGAGTATTCTTAATTGACAGCATTAAGTTTAGTATTATACCTGCTACAGCGGCAGTTGCAAGTGCTGGAAGTTTTGTACCAAACATTGGAATCATACCTCCTGCAAAATTAAAGCTTCCACCAATTCCTATTATTAATATAACTGAAATTACAGCTAGGTTTTTTGAACTGAATAAGTCTACTTTTTTATCCATTATAATTGTAATTCCTTGGGCAGCTATAACTCCGAAAAGGTATATTGATAAACCTCCGATTACTGCAGTTGGAATTGAATAAATTATATTAATAAGTGGAGTAAAGCAAGATATTACCATTGTTATGATAGCGGCAGCTATAAGTACTGGAATGGAGAAATTTTTTGAAATAGCCATAGCACTTATATTTTCACCATAGTTTGTACCTGCAGGACCTCCTATCATACCAGAAACTATATCACCAATACCATCACCTATTAAGTTTAATCCTAGTTTATTTTCAATATCATATTTCTTTTTTGAATTTTTCTTTCTCGCTAAATCATTTACATAGATATCTAACTGATAAATATGAGCTGTCGATTCTGGAATTGTTGCTATTGCTATCGGCATTATCGCAATAAGTGCCTCCCAAGTTGGCTTAGGTAAAGTAAATATAGGTAGGTTTATAAAATTTACTGAACTTACTGTATTAAAACTTACAAACCCTGTTCCTGTAATTAAATCTATACATAAAGCAAATACATACCCAGTTATTAATCCAAATAATATAGGAAGCTGACTTAGTTTTCCTTTTAAATAAACTGAATATAAAATTGTTGAAATAAGTGTAACTAACGATATAATCCAAGCATAGTTAGTTGCAATACTTTTACTTACTTCTCCTATATTTTCTGGAATAGCCATTGCATTTCCCATAGCATTAGCTGCAAGAGATAAACCAATTATTATCGCAACACTCCCTGTTACAGTAGCTGGTAATATTTTATCAAGAACTTTTTTTCCACATTTCCTAATTAGTATTCCTGCAATTATTGAAACGAATCCAGACATTACTATACCAAACTGTGCTACTGCTATTTTATCGTTTAAAGTATAGCTTGCAAATGCTTCAGCACTCATTATTGAACCTATCGCAGCAATATATGAGAAGCTAGAACCGTAGTAAAGTGGAATTTTCCTTCCTGTGACCAAAATAAATACCAGGGTAGCAAGTCCGCTGGCAAAGATAGTAGTAGAAACATGAAATCCAGTTATTAAAGCAACTAGTACAGTCGCCGGAAACATAACTATGATCTGTTGAAGTGCAAATAATATTAATTCAATAAATGGTGGTTTTTCATCTGGTAAATAACCAAAAACTTTTTTTTCTTTCATTAAATCCTCCTAAAAAATTTTAAAAAAAAATACTGTCACCAGTAAGATTGAAATTAAATCCAGATAATAATAACAAATACAACAATCCTTACTAGTTTAATTATCACATTAAGATCAGTTCGGGATATCCTCGTCATAAATTATCACATAGTATATTTTTATTGTCAAGCACTTTTTAAAAATTACTTTAAAATTTTTAAAAGTGACTTTTAATTTTCGTTTTGATATAATAAATTTAATTTATAGGAGATTAAAAATGAAAGAAAATAAAACTGTAAAAATATTATATACCAACTGGAAAGGTGAAACTAGAGAAAGATCAATCATACCAATCAGTATAGAATATAAATCTACTGAATGGCATAAAGAAAAACAATGGATTTTAAATGCACTTGACACAGAAAAAAACGAACAAAGAGGGTTTGCAATTGTAGATATAAAAAAGTGGGAAAAATAAACACAAATTTTTATATTAAGGTGTAAAAATTAAACAAACGGAGAATTATGATGAAATCAAAAACTTTTAAAGTAGAGGGAATGTCCTGTGCTTCTTGTCAAGCATCTGTTGAAAATATCGTAAGTAAAATAAAAGGTGTGAATAAAGCTTCAGTTAATTTACTTGCTAAGACACTTGATGTTAAATTTGAGGGAAAAGATATTACTGAAGAAATCATAAGAAGTATTGAAAAAATTGGATTTAAAGCAGAAGTATTAGATTCAGATACGATTAGTTATGAAAATTTTGATAATAAAAATGAGATAGAAAGCTTATATAAAAGATTTATTTTGTCTTTGATATTTTCACTTCCTCTTTTTTTACTTGCTATGACTTCAATGATATTACCAATTTTTAATTTAACTGTACCATTAATTTTAGATCATATGAATTATCCAAGAGAACATGAAAATCTACTGGTAAATCTTTGGGTGTTAGACTAAGAAAAGATATGTTTGATTATATAAAAAGTGGAGGTTCCCTTAATAATCTTATTGAAAAAATAACAGGAGAAAATAATAATAAGATTGAACAAGGAATAACAGGGTTTTTATCAAATGGATTTCTTACTAGAGATAAAGTTGATAAAGATGCTGTAATATCTGCATTTATTCCGTTTTTATTTAAAGATAAAAGAGATATTTTATCAAAAGCTATTAGTGATTTAAATAAATAAAACTTCTTTTTATGAAGTTTTATTTTGGACAATTCTTTTCTAAAGATAAAGGTATTTTATAAAACGTTACTTTATCATCTTTGTCAGTTGCTTCGATTTCTATATATAAGTTTTCTTCTGTTAAATTTTTACAGTTATTCTCATAATTATCAACATTGAATTTTACATCCTGCAAAAACTTTTCAAGAGTAGTTTCTTCTTTTTTATTATATTTATCAATCGTTGCTTTTATATTATTATGACTTTCGTATAATGTGCAGTTAATTTCCTTATATATTGTGTTGTCATCGCCACCGCAGTATTTAATATTTGAAATATATATTGAAGATTTAGCTTTATTAAATGCTATACTTCCTGTTATATTAAAAAAACTGCAGTTTGATGATATAGTTTTAAATTCAAATTCATTTTTACTAAAACTTAATATAAATAAATATATAATTATAAAAAATAATAATAAACCTGTCAAAGATAAATAAATATATTTATTTGTTATTTTTTTTGATTTTATTTTGCCTTCCAATATATCCTCTATACTTATATTGAAATCTTTACATATTTGCTTTAATAGTGATATATCAGGTATATTTTTCCCGTTTTCCCATTTTGATACAGCTTGATAGGTTACATTATATTTTTGGGCAAACTCAGTTTGTGTTAAATTATTTTTAACTCTTAAATCTTTAATTAATTTTCCTATTTTTTCTTGATTCATATCTACCACCAAATATATTATATTATATCATGAATACATTTTAAAATATGTAAAATTTTAACAATTATTATACGAAAAAATGTTTGCTATTTAATTTTAAACGTGTTATATTAATATTGGTGATATTAAATGGAACTAATGGAAAAATTAAGAATACTATCAGACGCAGCCAAATACGATGCATCCTGCAGTTCAAGCGGAAGCAAAAGAAGGGGAAATGGTCTTGGAATTGCAACCAACAGTGGAATCTGTCACAGCTTTACTGAAGATGGAAGATGTGTAGCTCTATTGAAAATATTAATGACTAATTATTGTATTTATGATTGCAAGTACTGCACTAATAGAAGAAGCAATAATAGAGATAGAGCAATTTTTCTTCCTGAAGAAATTGCAAATTTAACAATAAATTTTTATAAAAGAAACTATATAGAAGGTTTGTTTCTCAGTTCTGGAGTTATAAAAAATCCGGATTACACAATGGAGAAATTAATCGAAACAATAACGCTTTTAAGAAATAAATATCATTTTCATGGTTATATACACTGTAAAACTATTCCTGGAGCTTCAAAAGAACTGATTCATAAACTTGGTTTATTATCTGACAGGATGAGCATAAATATAGAACTTCCTTCAAATGACAGTCTTAAACTTTTGGCACCAGATAAAAAATCTGATAATATCTTTTCTTCAATGAAACAGATAAATGATACTAAAAAAATGAATACAGCAGAAAAAAAGAAATCATTATTTGTGCCTGCTGGACAGTCAACACAGCTTATCGTCGGAGCAACCAATGATACTGATTACAAAATATTAACTCTAACAGAAGGTTTATATAATAAATTTAATCTAAAAAGAGTTTATTATTCAGCTTATGTACCGGTGAATATAGATAAGAATTTACCGATGCTAGAAAAGCCTCCATTACTTAGAGAGAATCGATTATATCAAGCGGATTGGCTATTAAGATTCTATGGTTTTAAATCCGAAGAACTTTTAGATGAAAATAATCAGAATTTTAATTCACTTTTAGATCCCAAACTTGATTATGCTTTAAGAAACTTGGAAAACTATCCTATAGAAATTAATAAAGCGGATTACCTTACACTTCTGCGAATACCGGGAATAGGTGTTAATTCTGCCAAAAGGATTATTTCAACAAGAAAATATGGGAAGCTGGATTTTAATCTTTTAAAGAAAATAGGAGTAGTACTTAAAAGAGCTAAATATTTTATTACTTGTAATGGTAAATATTACGAAAGTGCTAGAGCATTTGAAAGAAATACAATCCAAAGAGCTTTATTATACCCAAATCATATAGAACAGTTAGAATTATTTAAGGAGGGAATATGAAAAAAATAGAATTAAAAGAAATAATATATTTATATGATGGAACTTTTGAAGGATACTTAACAGTGGTTTTTACTTGTTTTAAATACAAAATAATACCTAAATTAATAACCGAAGAAAAAAAGTATATAATAAACTTATTTGAAGATTATAAGATTATAACAACTGATTATGAAAAGTCGGATAGAGTAATTGAAGGAATAAAAAGAATTTCAGAATATTCACTTCATAATGTTTATACAGCATTTTTATCTTATAAAGATAATAAAGAAAATTTACTTTTAGAATATATAATAAATTTATTCAGATTTGGTGAAAAAGTAAATTATATGAGAAGTATAAACGCAATTTTAGAGGTGGAAAACATAGTTAGAAATGTAAGGAGAGAAGCACATAGATTTAAAGGTTTTGTAAGATTTACTGAACTTGAAAACAACATTCTATATTCAAAAATAGAACCTGACAATAATGTAATAGAGATAGTATCAAATTATTTTAAAAGTAGGCTTAAAAATGAAAACTGGATAATTCAGGATACAAAGAATAAAAAGATTTCGCTATATAATAAAAAAGAATTTATAATTATAGATGCTGATGAAACTTTTGAAAAAAGTGTTAATTTAAAAATAAAAGAAAATAAATATGAAAATTTATGGAAATGTTTTTATAAGAATATCAATATAAAAGAAAGAAAAAATCTTAGATGTCAGAGAAATTTTATGCCTAAAAAATATTGGAAAAATATACTTGAAGTTGAGGAGAGTGTATGATGAAAAAAGAAGTGATTTATGGAAACGAGGCTAGAGAAATATTAAAAGAAGGAGTCAATATTATTGCTGATGCAGTTAAAGTTACATTGGGGCCTAAAGGAAGAAATGCGGTTTTAGTAACTGACTATTTAAATCCTAGAATAGTAAATGATGGAGTAACAATCGCAAAAGAAATAGAATTGGAAGATGATATTAAAAATATAGGAGTGACACTTGTAAAAGAAGCTGCAATTAAAACAAACGAACTTGTAGGTGACGGAACAACAACTTCTTTAGTTCTTGTTCAGGAAATGTTTAATCAAGGGCTTGAAGTTATAAATACTGGTTATAGTCCTATTAAACTGAATAAAGAACTAAATGCAGCCTTAGATGAAACTCTTGAATTTATTGATTCACAAAGTAAGAAAGATATAACAGAAAAAGATATAGAATCAATTGCAAGAATATCTTCTGGTGATATAGAAATTGGTCATTTGATTTCTCAGGCAATAAAAAACACTTCTAAAAACAGTAATATAATCATTGAAAACAGTAATGATGAAAATATAAATTTAGATTATATAAATGGCTTTGAATTTAAAAGTGGATATGTTTCTAATGACTTAATTCCTGAAAATACAAATGAGATTATTCTGTGTGATGTGAAAATTTATATTTTTAATAGAACAATTGACAGTTTAAATGATGTAGAATTTTTACTTGAAGAAAACAGTAATATTCTAATAATTGCTGATGATTTTGAAGAAGATGTTATACAATACTTTGTAAATACGAATAAGAATGCATCACAAAAGACCTTGCTAATTAAAAACACATACTATGGGGAAAAAAGAAAAGAACTGATAAAAGATCTTTCAATATTTATTAATAAAGACTACGATAACGAAGTTTCTTTTGGAAAGGCTTCACAAATTATTATATATAAAGAAAAAACTATTATTATTAATGAGGAATTAAATGATGATAAAATAGAATCAAGAATTAGTTATATAGAAAAAGAAATAAAAGAAAGTGAAAGTGAATTTGAAATAGAAATCTTTGAAGAAAGAATTTCAAATTTAAAAGGAAAAACCGCAGTTATCAAAGTAGGATCTCGCACTGAACTTGAAAGAATTGAAAAAAAGATGAGAATCGAAGATGCAATATATGCAGTTAAATGTGCACTAAAAAGTGGAATAAGTTTTGGTGGAGGTCTTACATATTTTTATGCTTCAAATAAACTTAATGAGAACAATAGTTATGGATATCATATTCTCTCAAAAAGTTTACTTGCTCCATTAAAACAAATATTATTAAATGCTGGATTAAATGAACAAGAAATAATGAATCAGCTGAAAGAAAAAGAATATGGAATAGGATTTGATGCGGATAACGAAAAATTTGTTTATATGCTGGAAAATGGAATAGTCGATTCTACTGATGTAATCACAACTGCACTTAAAAACAGTGTAAGTATCACAAGTATGCTACTTACAACTGAGGTAATAGTAGTTAATAATAAAAACAAAAAAGAAAGCTTAATAAACTTAAATGAAACTTTATAATATTTATTAAATAATAGTTCTAAATATTAATCTTGTAAAATGTATAACTGTCGCGGCATATACTGCTATAATATTTTTTCTATAAATATATAAATCAAGTCCCCAGTCGTTTTCTAAATGTAGTTCATCGTAGGAACCTTCAAAATATTTGTATTCCATTAATCTACTGTCAAAATTTTTGATAGAAACAAAATCTTTTTTAGTTACATTTATTATATTAAACTTAGTAAATAAATGTTTAATAAATTCAATACATGTATAAGAATTTTTTATATCAAGACCAATTTTAAAAACAGAAAATATTGCTGAAAAAGTATTATATATATATTTCTTTTTATATATTTTAATAAATTCAATATAGTTCTTTAAATCATTATATGTTTTTCTATTTACTGGGATTTTAAATATTTTAATTTGTGCATTATTTTTCTTATATCTTAAAATTGATTCAACAACAAAACCTCCTACAAAAGGAGTGTTTTCATAGTACCTTGCAAATGAATAAATTTCTTTTAAATTTTTATTTAGTGAAATAGAAACATGATTATATTCATAATGAGTCATAAATCTAATAAATTTACCCATTTTTGTATTAGTTCTAGACAAAATAATATAAACAAATTTTTTATTTTTACCTTCATTCATATAACTATAATAACATATTATTTATAATCTTAAAAGATGTCATATAATTTAATATGATTGGTAAAGGTCAAATGGAATATGAGGATTTGAAAATACGTGATTTTATATTTTATATATATATCATTCTTTTCATTGGTGGACTTTATGCTAATAAAATAGAAGAGGAATATATTCAAGAAGAAGGAAAAAGAAATCCTGAAATATCACAGAATATTAGAATAGTGATATTTTCTGTTTTAGTAATAATTTATATATACTTTTTAGTTTATGCTTATAAAAAATATGCTGAAGAACAAAGTAAAAATAATTTAATAAGGCTTATAAGTGCAATTCTTATTTTAATTGCTGGAATTTTAGTTCTTTATTTACAAACTCAATCAGTACTAGATGAAGAAGTCGCAGCTTAATTATTTATTAGTGTAGTTATAATAGATTAATTCATTTATTTCTTCTGATAATCTTTCTAAGTTTTCATCAGAGTAACCTCCATTAATTATTTCCTCTATTTCAAAGAGTAAATCTTTATAATTACTAAATCTTAAATAATCTATATTATATCTTTCCATAGTTTCTACCTGATAATCTGTAAGTACTAACCCGTTTTTACGCTTTTTTAAAAATTTATTTTCAGATGGTAATAAGTTTTCAATATCTATATCTTCTAATTTCATATATAAATTATACTATGTTTTAATCAAAATAAAAACTATCAGTTAATGATAGATCTTATTCAATTATTTGAGACAATACATTTTTAATTAAATTATCGTCAGTTAAATTTTTTAGAATTGATTCGTTATCAACTATATCTTCTTTAACTAAAGTTACTTCCTTTGTTTCAATATTTGTCATAAAGTAGTAAGTATTGCTATCATATTCAATTTTATGAGTAATAAGAAAATCTTTATTATTGACCTCAATTATATCTTCTTCTTTAAACATTTAATTTTCCCTTTCTATTTAACCTAAATGACTACCTGTTTCTTTTATTTCCTCATCATCTAAATACTGAAAATCCTTTGTTGCTTCAATATATTCAGGAGTAGATTTAACAGCTTCCATTATTCTTTTATAATTATCTATGTTATGATTACAAGGGTAACAATCAGGATCATCACATGTAACGGGAGACAAGTCACTTTTTAAACGTCCGACATCATCTGTTAAGAGATTAGGACAAAATTTATAACCAGTTGTCATTAATTTATCAAGTTCTTCATCATTTTTGATTATTTGAGTTATAACTTGCTTTAAATCATACCTTTCTTTAATTTCACCAATAGGCTTTAATCCTTTTGAAATTAAAACTAAGGCCAAAGCTAAAATAGCAGCAGCTCTTATCATTTTCTTTTTATTAATTGTATAAGTCTTATTACTTCTTTTTGCAGTTCCATTTATATTAGAACTTTTAATCTGATTTAAAGCATCCATAAAATCACCTTTTTTCTAAATAAAGAATAGCAAAAAAATCAAAAAAAATCAAATGATAAATGTAAAATATGTAAAGGAATTGTTGCTAAAAGTGAAGTATTTTTATATAATATTAGTAGTTAGATGATTTATGAGGAGGATAGAAAAATAAATTATATAATGAGCGCTATTGCAGAAATGCTAACGAGGTCAGTAGTTATCGGGTAATTCGGCGGGTTCTACTGCGGGAAAATAAGAATCTCGTAAAATATATATTTAAAAGCAAAATCAAACATTGTGACAAAGATATATATTAAATTCTTAAGAAGGAGTTTTTGATATGTGTGGAATTGTAGGGTATGTTGGAAACAAACAAAATGCCGTACATGTTTTAATTGAGGGTCTTAAGACTTTAGAATATAGAGGCTATGACTCTGCTGGAATTGCTTTTAATGAAAAAGGCAAAATTAAAATTATAAAAGTACAAGGTAAAATTAACAATTTAAAAGAAAAAGTTGATAAATACAAGGGAGATGTTGGTATAGGTCATACAAGGTGGGCAACTCATGGTGAACCTAATGAGACTAATGCACATCCTCATTATCAGAAAGGTGTAACTTTAGTTCATAATGGAATAATAGAAAACTATCATGAAATAAAAGAAAGACTTATGTTAAAGGGATATAAGTTTAAAAGTGAGACCGATACTGAGGTGGCTGTGGCACTTATCTCTGATATTTATTCTAAAAATAAAGATAAATTAAAAACTTTATCTGAAGCGAGTAAAGAAATAAGAGGATCATATGCATTTGGTATTATTTTTGAAGATGAACCTGAAACAATATACGCTATAAGAAAAGATAGTCCTCTTATAGTTGCTATAGGTGAAGATGAAAACTTTATTGCTAGTGACGTACCTGCTATACTTTCTTTTACAAACAAATTTATACTGCTTGAGAAAGACGAGATAGCGAAAGTGGAAAAAAATAGTGTAAAATTTTATAATAAGAAGCTTGAAGAAATAAAAAAAGAAGCTTTAATATATGAAGGAACAAAAGAATCTGTAATGAAAAACGGATTTGAACATTTTATGTTAAAAGAAATATATGATGAACCTCAGGTAATAGAAAATATAATTCAAAGTTATTTTTATGATTATAAAATAAAAACTTTGGAATCTAAATTTGGAGAGTATTCAAAATATAATAAGATACATATTATAGCTTGTGGAAGTGCAGCGTATGCAGGTTTAATTGGAAAAGCTGTTATAGAAAATGAATGTGATATTCCCGTAGAAGTTTTTCTTGCAAGTGAATACAGATATAATAAAGTATTTAATGATAAAAAAACACTTACAATACTTATAAGTCAGTCTGGTGAAACGGCAGATACCTTGGCAGCTTTAAGAAAAGCTAAAGAAAGCGGATCAGATACTCTTGGAGTTATAAATGTCGTTGGTTCTTCTATAGCAAGAGAAGCAAATAAAGTGGTTTACATAAAAGCAGGTTCTGAGATTGCTGTTGCGACTACTAAAGCTTATGTAGCTCAAATAATGATATTAAATTTATTAAGTATATTAATGTCTTACCAAAAAGGAAACATCACTGAAGAAAAGGCAAGTAAATTATTAAAAGAATTTAAAAAATTCCCTGATGAAATTAAAGATATACTTCTAAGAAGAAAAGAATATTTAAATATTGCAAAAAGAATATATAAAGCAGATAATATTTTCTTTCTAGGAAGAAAAATTGATTATGCTTTGTGTATGGAAGGTTCTTTAAAATTAAAAGAAATTTCATATATACATTCTGAAGCTTATGCTGCAGGTGAACTTAAACATGGTACTATTTCTTTAATAACAAACGGAACACCGGTGATAAGTATTGTTACCGATAAATCAATCGATGAAAAAACAATAAGCAACATAAAAGAGACTAAAGCAAGAGGATCTTTAGTAATATTACTTACAACCGAGGAAATCTATAAAAAGATTAAAGACGAAAAGTTTTATGAAGATGTAATAATACTTCCAAATGTGAATTTATATAAAAGATCTATTCTTTCTATTATTCCTTTACAATTAATAGCTTATGAAGTAGCTAAACTTAGAGGAGAAAGTATAGATCAGCCTAGAAATCTTGCTAAAAGCGTTACTGTAGAGTAATGCTTTTTTTATCAAAAAAACTAGTTTTTTAATACATATAAACGTATAATTGAATAAGAGGTAATATAATGTGTGATAAAAAAATTAAAATCTTAAAAAACGGACCTTATTTAGTAAATGGTAATATACCGTTAGATGAAAAAGAAATTGCTATAAATGAAGAAGGATATTATTATAAAGAAATAAAAAACTATGAAGTAAAAAAAAGTTACTCCTTGTGCAGGTGCGGGAAATCTAAAACTAAACCTTTTTGTGATGGAGAACATGAAAAAATTGGTTTTTTAGGAAATACTATAAATACAAACTTTAGATTTGAAGAAAATGTAAAAATATATAATAATAAAAATTTAGTATTAAAAGATAACGAAAAGTTATGTGCTTTTGCTCGTTTTTGTCATACACCATATGAGGATATATGGGAATTAATGAGCAAAGATATGTCAAAAAAAGATGAAGAACTTGCTGTAAAGCTTTCTACTGAATGTCCAGCAGGAAGACTTGTAATTATGGATAAAAAAACTGGTGAAGATATAGAACCAGCACTTGAAAAAGGTATAACTATTATAAATGATCCGATGAGAAATTGTGAAGGATCAATTTGGGTAAAAGGCGGAATACCTATAGAAGATGAAAACGGAAATACATATGAAACTAGAAACCGTGTAGCACTTTGTAGATGTGGGAAATCATCTATAAAACCTTTTTGTGATTCAAGTCATGTTAGTGATTAATTGTCACTTTTTTGTTTAATTATTTCTTTTAGATTAAATAATGATATGCACTCAATGTGATGTGTTCTAGGAAACATATCTAAAGGAGTTATTTCTTTTACTTCATATTGATCTTTAAATAAATTGATGTCTCTTGCTAATGTTAATGGATTACAAGAAATATAAATAATTTTTTTAACATTAAAAGCTTTAATTATTTCTATAGTTTTTTTATCAAGACCATTTCTTGGAGGATCCACAATAACAATATCTGGTTTAAAATCCATACTTACTTGATTTGCATTTTTACATAAAAATTTTACATTAGTAATATTATTAAGTTTTTTATTTTTATTTGCATATTCTATAGCTTCTTTATTTATTTCAACTCCAATTACTTCTTTTACATAATTTGCAATATATAAAGAGATTGAACCGATACCACAGTATAAATCTAATACTGTATCACTTTTCTTGAAGTTTCCAATTTCTATAATGTTATTATATAAATTTATAGTTTGTTGTTTATTTACCTGAAAAAATGAATTAGCTGGAATTAGATATTTAATATCCCCTAAATTTTCTTCTATATATTTATTACCTTTTATAATAAATGTATTTTTATTGTTTATAACTACTAGATTATTAACGTTAATGTTTTTTAAATTATTGTTTATCTTTTTTCCACTCTTTATTATTAACATGGCTTCTTTTGCATTCTTAATAATAACTTCTTCAATATCTTTTAAATTATAGTTATTTAGTTCATTAATAATTTCATTAATTTTTTCATTAACTAAAAGACATTTATTAATTTCTATTAATTCGCTAGATTCTTTAACATTAAAAGCAAGTTTTCCGTTTTTAGTTTTAAAGGAAACTTTATTTCTATAATTAAATATATCAACAGAAGGAATAATTCTATTTACACAGGTTAAATTACATTTTCTTAAAAAAATATCTTTTACTTTATCTTCTTTAAAAGTAAGTTCTCTTTCGTATTTTAAATGTAATAAATCACAACCTCCGCAGGAAATGTATTTACATGGATTTTCTATTCTATCTTCGGATAAAGTTATATAATTTTCAACAATAGCTTTATCAAAATTTTTCTCCTTGTTTTTAATTATTATGTCTACTTGTTCACCAGGGATAGCATTATTAACAAATACCACTTTTTCATCTATTACAGCAATACCGTTTCCTTCATAATCAAATTTTTGTATTAATACTTGTTTCTTCATGTATACATTATAACATAATTATTGAAGGCAAATAAAAATTGTGTTAAGATTAAAAAGTAAAATAGAGAAGGTGATTTATGCTAATTTATTTTGAATTATTTCTTTTAACATTAGGCTTTATATTACTTATAAAGGCTTCTGATTTATTTGTAGATGCAGTATCAAGTTTAGCAATAAATTTTAATATGTCTAAAATGGCCATTGCAATGACTGTTGCAGCTTTTGCAACATGTGCGCCTGAACTGGCTATTTCATTTAACAGCATAAGAATAGCGGCAGGAGATATTGCAGTCTCTAATGTTTTAGGAAGTTCCATAGTAAACATTTTACTTATACTAGGACTTTCTTCTTTGTTTTATCCAATAAAGGTTAAAGAAGGAATTATAAAAAAAGAAGCGCTTCTTTTATTAGCAATTACAGTAATATTTTCTTTTTCAATGGCTGATAATATACTTCATTTTAATGATGATGTAATTTTAACAAGAACTAATGCATTATTATTCTTATTACTTTTTGCAGTCTTTATGTTTTATATTCTTTCTCAAATTAAACTAAGTAGAAACTTTTTAAATAAAGCAAAACCAAAATATAAATTTTGGCCTTCAGTTTTATTATCTTTTTTCTGTCTTGGTGGAATAATCCTAGGTAGTAATATAGTTGTAGAATTTGCAACATTAATAGCTGAACATTTAGGAATTAGTCAGAAAATTATTACTATGACAGTTATTGTAATTGGTACTTCACTTCCAGAACTATCAATGACAATTTTATCTGCAAAGAAAAAAGAATTTGATATAGCAGTAGGAAATATTATCGGTACAAACATCTTTAATATTGGAGTAGTTCTTGGTATTCCTATTTTGATTTATGGAGATGTTGTTTCGTCAAGTTTTAGTTTAATAGATATATTTGCAGTTTTAATTTCAGCTTTATTGTTCTTTATATTTGCAAGAAATGACAGAATGTTATCTCGAAGAGAAGGACTAGTTATGTTTTTAGTTTTTTTAGTTTATTACACTTATATTTTTGTAAAATAAAAGAGCAAATTTGCTCTTTTAAATTATTCTATTTCAATTAAATTCTTAGATTCATTCTCGCCTTTTTTAGGAACAACAATTTTCAATACACCATGTTTGAATTCAGCTTTAATATTAGAAGAATCTACATTTCCAACATAGAATTGACGTTTGAATTGTCCAATAGTTCTTTCTCTTCTGATGTAGTTTTTATCTTCATCGTTTTTTTCATCAACTTTTGAAGCCTCAATTGTTAAGTAACCATCAGTGCAATCCATCTTGATGTTTTCTTTCTCAAAACCTGGAATATCAACTAAGATATGATATTTATCGTCTTTTTCATAAATATCACATTTCATATAATTCCTTGAATGATTTTCGGGAAAGAAATCTTCTAAAAAATCATCAAGATAAAACTTTCTTGGTAATAAATTCATAATTTTTCATCTCCTTCCAATTAATATTATACTATAGTTTTAGCACTTGTCAATATCAAGTGCTAAATTTTTAAAAATTTTATTAGGTATAAAAAACTAGTATACAGAAATAATAATAATGGAGGAAAAAATATGAACGAAGCACCAAATATAATATCAACTAAAGATCTCGCATACATAGAAGATATGCTTAATTGGAACTATACATTAATTAAAAAAGTAAATGAATTTAAGTCTTTGGTAAAAGATAAGGAAATTAAAAAATTTTTTGACAAAGTAAGTAAAACTCATTTAAAAGATTATGAAAAATTACTTACTATTTTAGAATAGGAGAAATATGAGCAAAGTAAAAAATGAAATGGTAGAAGTACCAAAAACAAAAGAAATGAATGATGAAAACTATTTAACGGATATATTAACATCAGAAAAAAACATGAGTAATAACTACAGTATAGGCTTAAATGAAATGAGTAATGAACATTTATATAAAGAAATTCTAGACTTGTTTTTAACATCAAAGGGATTTGCAAGAGAAGCCTATGAACTTATGTTTAAAAATGGTTGGTATGAACTAACTAAAGCAGCCGAGACAGACATTACAACAACTTATGATAAAAGTAGTCAAAAAGTTAAAGAACTATAAAAGAAATGAATAAAAAAATCAAACAAATATTGTACTTGAATATAATTGGGTTTTAATAATAAGATCACTTTATAGAATAAGTGATTTTTATATGAAGAAATATAATAATAAATTATTAGATAGATTTTTCTATAATAAAATTATTGATCTTTTATTGTCTTTTTCAGTTCTGATTTAACAATAGAACTAAACGGTAATCCAATAATATCAATAGTAGATGAAGCATGTCAGAATTTAGATTTTATATTTGTTCTATAGTACACAATTATAATTATACATGCTATAATTAATATGGAGGATTATATGAAATTAAGAGGAAGTAAAACTGAAAAAAATTTATTAGCAGCTTTTGCGGGAGAAGCACAGGCAAGAGTAAAATATGAATATTATGCAAGTAAAGCTAAGAAAGATGGCTATGAACAAATCGCAGCTATATTTGAAGAAACATCAGGAAATGAAAAAGAACACGCTAAACTATGGTTTAAAGCGCTTAATGAAGGAGAAATTCCAAATACAGAAAGAAACTTGGTTGATGCAGCAAATGGTGAAAACTATGAATGGTCTGAAATGTATAAAGAATTTGCAGAAGAAGCAAGAGAAGAAGGCTTTAATGAAATTGCAACACTTTTTGAGGGTGTAGCAAATGTAGAGAAAAATCACGAAAAAAGATATTTGACTTTACTTGATAATATTAAAGAAAATAAAGTATTTCATAAAGATGAAGAAGTAATCTGGATTTGTAGAAATTGTGGACACATTTATAAAGGAAAAGATGCATTAAAATTATGTCCAGTTTGTAAACATCCTGAAAGCTTTATGGAAGTAAAATGCAATAATTATTAAAAATACACATTATTTTTTTAAAAAATGTGTAGATTTAGTATATTATATTTATTAACTTAAGTTTTAAACTCTCATATATTATAATATAAGGGAGTTTTTTAATGAATTTATATACATGTAAAAGTGATACTTTATATAAAGTGTCAAAAGTATTGTCTCCCTCTGAAACAAAAAAACAACTTTATTTTCTAGGATTTGTACCTGGAACAAAAGTAAAAAAAGTATTTAGTAGTTTATTTAAAGATCCAATGGTTTATGAAATAAAAAACGTATTTATAATAATAAGAAATGAAGACGCCAAGTATATAGAGGTGACTGAGTTTGAAAACTGAAAAAAAAGTTTTTATATGTTCTAATTCAGAATATTTAAATACATACTTATTAAATAAACTGGTTAAAAATTTTATATTAAATAAAAATAATAAATATATATATGGTAGAAGTAAATATGATGTCAACACTAAAATTGTGGGTTTTAATAATTTTAATTCAGCTATAGATAATTGTGAATTATTATTTAATCAAGAAAATTTAATATTGATAGTTATTAATTCATTTTATTTTGAAAAAAGTCTAAATTTTATATTACAATTACTTGAAATTAATAAAAATATTGTTCTGTGTTTAATTAAAGATAGAAGAGTATTGATCAATATTAATTTATTACAAAGATATTTTGACATTAATGTTTTTGAGATTAATTTAGAAGAATTTGATGACGAACTATTTTATAATCAAATAAGTAACGAGCATGTAAGTACTTATTCTATTTTATATAATGATGTTGAAAAAGAAATAAGTAATTTATATGAATTACTACCTAGCTTAGAAAGTAAAAAGTATATTTTATTAAAATTATTAGAAGGAGATAAAAATATTGTAAAGAATTCAAATGAAAATGTATTAACTGTTGAAGTTAATGAATATTTAAGAGAGACAAATTTTGAAAAAAATTGTGAATTAATTAACAAAAAAATAAATTCCGTGAGTGAGTTTGTCTCATATCAAGCTATTAGATATTTTGATACAAAAAAAGATAGCCTTATTAATAAATTTATAATATTACCTGTAGTTATGATAAACTTATTTTTAAAAATTTTTATAATATCTTTTGCTTTTAAAGAGTTATATTTCAATTTATTTAAATTAAATATTTATATTACTGCAATATTATTATTTATTTCATATTTTATTTTTAACTTGATTCTATTTATCAAAAAAATATTATTGAAAGAAAGTAAATATTATTATAGTATTATTTTAAATACAGACTGGATGTTTAATATATTTTCAACTTCAAGTGAAAAAATGTTAAAAATTTTTAGTTCTTTAGATATATTTAATGTACTAACATTATTAATTTTATTAATGCATGGATACATGAAAACTTTAGATTTATCTTTTTTACTATATTTAATATACTTTCTAGGAATTATAATTTATCTTACAATCAACAAAATTTTAGTTGAGTTAGATTATTTCAAGCAGAAAAAACTCTTTGTTTCAATAGAATATATAAAAAAAATAAGGTTTTGGGAAATTACTTATTACTTTATTAAACTAAATCTCATAGATATATTAAAAAAATCGTCTTTAATGACGATTATAGTTCTTTTAACAAAATGGTTTTTATCTTTTTGTAAATAGTATCTTTATCTAATTTAAGTTCTTTTAATAAATTATCTTTATCACCATGTTCTACAAACTTATCTTCAATAGCGAATACAAAAATATTGCTTTTTAAATTTTTATTAGTAGATTTTAAAGATAAACAACTTCCAAGTGATCCTATTAGTGTTGATTCTTCATATATAAAAATTGGTTTATCTTTATTTGTAATCTTTTTCCACATTATTTTATCAATAGGTTTTATAAAGCGAGCGTTTATAACTTCTAGATTAATATTTTCTTTTTTTAATTTATTTTTTATATCAATAGAATTTTCCAAAAAATCACCATATGAAATTAAATATCCATCTGTTCCTTCAGATAAAATTTCCCACGAACCAATTGTAATTTTTTCGTAAACAGGCTTTTCATACTTAATACTTTCTCTTGAATATCTGATTGCGCATGGCTTTTTTGAATCAAAGGCTGTATATAACATTTTAGAAGCTTCATTACTATCTTTTGGCTGCATAATTATCATATTTGGTATGCTTAACATCATAGGTATATCATAAATTCCCTGATGAGAAATTCCATCACCACAGGAAATACCACACCTGTCTATTCCAATAACGACACTTGAATTCATTCTCGCAATGTCATGAACTAACTGATCGTAACCTCTTTGTAAAAAAGTTGAATATATGGAAACAAAGGGTTTTTTATTACTAAGAGCCAGGCTGTTTGCTAAAACTAAAGCATGTTCTTCGGCAATGCCAACATCTATAAATTGTTTTGGATATAGTTCCTTAAATTTATTAAGTTTTGAACCACTTGCCATTGCAGGTGTTATAGCGATTATATCTTTATCTGTTTTTGCTAGTTCTATAAGATTATTACTTATTACTTCACTCCAACTTACAAGAGAGGGATTTTGTTTTAGAAACTCTCCGCTTTCTATATTGAAAGGTGATACTCCGTGCCAGACACCTGTTTTATCATTCTCAGCATATTTATATCCTTTACCTTTTTCAGTAATTACATGTAAAAGTACAGGTTTTTTTTCTTTTTTAGCAATATTTAAATAAGAAATCATCTCTTCATAATCATGCCCATTGATAGGTCCATAATATTTTAAACCAAGTTCTTCAAATATAAACCCTTCTTTTAAATAAAGTTTCTTCATTGATTCTTTAATTATATCAATTGCATTACCAATATTTTTACCAAAAGGAATTTTATTTAAAGTATGTTTAGTTTTAAACTTAGCTTTTTTATAAAACTTATCACTTCTTATCTTATCTAGTGTATTATGGAGTCCTCCAACATTTTTACTTATACTCATTTCATTATCATTTAATATGACAATAAGTTTTGTATCAGTTGCTCCAATGTGATTTAAAGCTTCATATGCAATACCATTACCTATAGATCCATCTCCTATGACTGCTACAACATTATAATTTTCATTATCCATATCTCTAGAAATAGCCATACCTAAAGCCGCACTTAAAGATGTAGAAGAATGACCTGCTTCATAAGAATCATAAATACTTTCTTTTATAGACTGAAAGCCAGAAAGTCCCTTGTATTTACGAAGTGTATCAAAATTACTTACTCTTCCAGTAAGAATTTTATGAGTATAGCATTGATGACCTACATCAAAGATAAATTTATCTTTAGGAGAATCAAATACTTTATGCATCGCGATTGTTAAATCAACTATACCTAAATTAGAAGATAAATGCCCTCCTGTTTTAGAAATATTCTCTATAAGATAAGTCCTTATATTTTTACTTAATTCTTCAAGAGAACTAATATTTAATTTTTTTAAAAATTTTGGATCTTTAATTTTATTTACTAACATTACATTCACCTGTTTTACTATTATAACATTTAAATTTTATAAATAAAATCACATTATTATGGGTAAATTTAATTAAAAAGAAACTTTTTTTAAAATTTTTGTATAAATTTAAAAGTTTTTGTTGCATTTATTAAAAATATCTGCTAAAATAAATTTGTCAGATAATGACAAAGGGTTATAAACTATAAAAAGTTTTTAATCCTTATACCTTGGCTAACTGTTGAGATACCTTGTAACCTATGGGGTAACCATTTTAACGAATGGAGAGAGAGATACTCTTATATTACAAGTAATTACAATAACTACCTCAAAAAAGTTATAGCTGAGTATATTAATTATGATGAAATCATTATTTTTCTAGAATTTGTACAAAATAATATTCGTTAATATTTAATATATGAAATGCACGTAATTAAGTTAGATTAAACTGATACATGATGTTTTTGAGGAACGAAATGTATTCATAATAAAAAAGGCTAGATAATATTTATATTAGATAGTCTTTTTTATTTGTTAATAGTCTATGAAATAAAAAAACCTTGATGACAAGGTAATTTTTTTTATGGCGCCTGATGCAGGACTCGAACCTGCGACCCAACGGTTAACAGCCGTTTGCTCTACCGACTGAGCTAATCAGGCGTAGCAATAGTATTATAATAAAAAATGACTGCTGTGTCAATTAATTTATATTATTATATCTAAAAAATGTAAAAATATGAGTATTTATTTAAATAATTTTCTTTTTAAATGTATGTGAAATTACTCTGTTTTTACCTAAAAGCTTACTTTCGTACATTGCTTTATCAGCTTTATTTAATATATCTTGCATAATATAATCAGTATTATTTGTAGTAAGAGTGCTATAATATTCACCATCTACATAGAACATTCCAAAACTCATAGTGGCTAAGTTCATAGGTGTTCCATTTATATTAAATGTTTTATTCGCTATTCTGGCTTTTAATAATTCTATTTTATCAAGTGCGTTTTCATAAGAAATATTTTTAAGAAGAATTACAAACTCATCTCCACTTCGCCTTGCTACAATATCATTCGCACGTTCTTTACTATCATTTTTAAATCTAAAATTGTTTTCTAGTTCTTCACCAATACCTTCTAAAACTAAATCTCCACTTTGATGTCCATATGTATCATTTATGTGTTTAAAGTCATCAATATCTGCCATTATAACTGCAAAGCTTTCTTTTGATTCTTTATCCTCTTCTAAATATCCACTAAATAACATCTGAAAATAATAATATTTAAAAATATTTGTAAGAGAATCTAATAAGTGTTTTGTAATGTCCATAATTACGATTTCTTGATTCTTACCATTTTCTTTCTTAGTTATTTCAAACCATCTATCATCAAAAAAAACTAAATCTGAATAACTTTTTTTACAAGCTAAAATAGAATTTACATTTTCTAGATCATCTTTATTTAAAGGATATATAATATCACCAGATATAGATTTAATAAGTAAGTAAAAAGTGTCAGTTGAAGAAATATTAGCCATAGTTACCTCGTTTCCTACTACTATGTTTTAATTAAAGTATTGCTTTTATTTATATTATTATTATAGCACGCATTATTTATACTTCAATTATTTTTTATTTAAAATTTAATTTTCTTGAAAAATATTGCTTTTATACTTATACTTATTATAGGAGAGTGAATTTATGGGACCAAATTCTGAAGATTTTAATAATTTAGATAATAATATACCTAATCCGTATGATCCAAGTGTTAATAACAATATGAATATTAGTACTTTTAAAAACATTCCTGATGAACCTGTTGTAGAAGATAAAAAAAATGTAAATATTTTTGAAATACATAATGATATATTTAATCAGGATATGTCACAAGAGTATAATGATAATATGAATCAAAGTGATAATTACAATATTACATATAACAGTAAAGATATAAAGGCAGAACCAGTAAAAAGTAAAATGATATGGAAATATCTTCTCTTTATTGCAATACTTATTGTTACAGGAATAATTATATATATTGCAAGTTTATTTATTAAATAATATTAAAATCTGATATATTATCAGATTTTATTTATTTTTATTATTAAAAATTGTATAATGAACTTATAAGGTGTGATAAAAATGAATGAAGAAAATATTATAAATAAGAAGTTTAGTGTTTTAGAAACTTTTGGTGAGAATTTAACTAAGAAAGCGTACATAACAAATCCAGCAATAGGAAGAGATAAAGAAATAAAAGAAGCTATTTTAATTCTGTTAACACCTGAAAAAAGTGCATTATTGGTTGGTAAGCCAGGTATTGGTAAAACAGCAGTAGTGGAAGGTCTTGGATATCGTATGCAGCTCGGTATGGTGCCTGAAGCATTAAAAGGATATGAACTTATTAAAGTTAATATTTCTAGTTTGCTTGGTACATCTGTAAGTGAAGGACAAAATGAAAATAGACTTCAGATACTTGTAGATGAATTAAAAGAAAGAGAAAATATAATTTTATTTATAGATGAAGTTCATCTTTTAGTTAGTAGAAATACTTCAAATTTAAATGTTGACTTTGCTAATATGTTAAAACCCGGTCTAGACCGTGGTACTATAAAAATGATAGGGGCTACAACAACAGAAGAATATGAAGCATATATTTTACGAGATAGAGCGTTTCTTAGAAGATTTTTAAAAGTAGACATAGAGGAACCTACTCAAGAAGATGTAGTTAAGATTCTTATGGGAACTTATCCTAAATTTGAAAAACATAGTGGAGTAAAATTAAATTATACAGATTTTATTAAAGAAAAAATCTTTGCGTTTATAACACAGATGACTGATGAATATAAAAGAGTATATGAAATAGGAAACAGATATCCTGATATAGCCTTGACATTACTTTCCAATGCTTTTTCCAATGCAAGTTTTGAAAATGCAAAAGAACTTAAAATAAAACATGTTTATAGAGCCATCGCTACTACAAAAAATGTTTATGATGATGTTAAAAAGAAAGAATTACCAAAATTTAAAGAGCAATTTAAAGATTTAATAGAAGAAGAGCAGGCCGATTTAGATAATATTTAGGAGGACAAATGAAAGATAAATTATTTGGATATATAAATGAAGAATTAGAAAGACAAAGAAATAATATAGAACTTATTGCATCAGAAAACTTTGTATCAGAAGATATTCTTAATGTTACAGGAAGTGTACTTACTAATAAATATGCAGAAGGATATAGTGCAAAAAGATATTATGGTGGCTGTCATTTTATTGATAAAGTTGAAGATCTTGCCTGTGAAAAACTAAAAGAATTATTTGGTGCAGAGTATGTTAATGTCCAACCTCATTCAGGAAGCAGTGCAAATATGGCAATATATAAAGCACTTCTAAATGTTGGAGATAAAGTGCTTGGAATGAATTTAAGTGATGGGGGGCATCTGACTCATGGTCATCCAATTAATTTTAGTGGAAAAGAATATGAAATAATCAGTTATGGAGTTAATAAAGAAACCGAACTGATTGATTATGAAGAGTTAAGAAAAATTGCACAAAAGGAAAAGCCTAAAATGATTATTGCAGGGGCAAGTGCATATTCAAGGAAACTTGATTTCAAAAAGTTTAGAGAAATATCTGATGAAGTAGGTGCATATCTAATGGTTGATATGGCACATATTGCAGGATTAGTTGCTGCTGGATTACATGAAAATCCAATTCCCTACGCTGATGTTGTAACATCTACTACTCATAAAACTCTTAGAGGTCCAAGAGGGGGAATTATTTTAACTAATAACGAAGAAATTTATAAAAAAATTCAAAAAACAATATTTCCTGGTATTCAGGGAGGACCTTTAATGCATATTATCGCAGGTAAAGCAATGTGTTTTATTGAAGCTTTAGATGTGTCTTTTAAAAAATATCAGACTCAAGTATTAAAAAATGCAAAAACTTTAGCAGATACTTTAATGTCTTTAGGGTATCATGTAGTGTCAAATGGAACTGATAATCACATAGTTCTTCTAGATGTTAAAAGTAAATCAGGCTTAACAGGTAAAGAAGCAGAAACAGTTTTAGAAAATATAAATATAACTGTTAATAAAAATACAATTCCCAATGAAACAGAAAGTCCATTTATAACAAGTGGTATAAGACTTGGAAGTCCAGCGATGACTACCAGGGGGCTTAAAGAAAAAGATTTTATTGAAATAGGGAAAATTATAGATGAAGCATTATCTAATAAAGATGATGAAACAGTTTTAAATAACTTAAAACTTAGAGTTAAAAAAATAACTGATAAATATCCTTTATATGAAAACTTATAAAATATTTAAAAATTATTATAATAATTAGATAAAATATGAAAATCTGAATATTAGATTTTCTTTTTTTGAATAATTTAATCAATTATAAATAAGTAAACTGCATTTTTACTTATTTTTTTATTTATGTTATAACTTTTTAGGAGGTAGATATTTTATGGAAAATGCTATAGAAGTTTATAATTTAAATAAAAAGATTAAAAATAAATTTATACTTAATAATATTAATTTTAAGATAAAGAAAAACATTGTTTTTGGTATAGTAGGTCCAAATGGAAGTGGTAAAACAACCTTATTAAGAATACTCATGGATTTATATAAGCCTTCAAGTGGTTTCTTTAAATTTAATCAAATTATTTATTCTGGAAATAAAGAAATTTATAAGTCAATATCATCTTTAATAGAATCACCAAAATTCTATGATAATTTTTCAGGCAAAGAAAACTTAGAATTATATAACATACTTTATAATAATAAAATTGATATTAATAATTTAATTGATAGTATGAACCTTAATGAATTTATAAATAAAAAAGTAAAAACATATTCATTAGGTATGAGACAAAAATTAGCACTAGCTTTAAATATATTAAATAAACCAGAAATATTAATACTTGATGAACCAACAAATGGATTTGATCCAGGAGAAGTAATTAAATTTAAAGAATTAATTAAAAGTTTAAGAAATGTTACTGTGATAATTTGCACTCATGATTTAAGTTTGATTTATTCTTTGTGTAACGAAGTATTATTTATTAAAAATGGCAGAATTATAGAAAATAAGAATGCGCCTTTTGAAAATATAGAGGTTCTTGAAAAATTATTTGTGGAGGTAAAATGAGTAGTCTTATAAAGTTTGAATTATTTAAAATTTTCAAAACTAAAACATATTATTATATATTTCTAGTTATAATAAGTTTAAGTTTTATAATAGTATTTTTAAATTATAAAAGTAATGAATATGTAAAAGAATATTCTTACATAGAAAATAGATCAGATAATTTAAAATCTAAAGAATTAGTTAAAGAAAATAATATTATTTATAATTACATAACAGATAATAAAATAGAGAACTATGATAAAGTAAAATCATCATTTAATAAATCAATAACATTTTTAATGTTTACAGGTTTTATTTTTCTATTTATCTCATCCAAGATATTATTAAATGAATTTGAAAATGGCACTATTAAAAATATATTAACGCGCCATTTTAGTCGAAGAAAGCTTATTATTAGTAAATTTATTATGTTATTGTTAATAACATTATTATATATTTCCTTAATTTATATAAGTACGATTATTTTTAATGCTTTTATTTACAGAATTAATCCATTTAAAATAAAAACTTTTATTTATAATAGCAATATTAAAGAGGTTTTGTTTTTAAGTAAATATACTACTAATTATTTTATATGTTCTATACCAATTTTATTTCTAACGTTAATAACTTTTAATTTATCAACAATAACTATGAATAGTTACTTAAGTTTTATAATTGGAATAAGTCTTATAACTTTTGGCCCTTTAATTTCAACTATGCTTTTATCAATTAAATTTAAAATTATTAAATACACTTTTCTACCATATCTAGATTATAATGTTTTACTTAATAAGATTGATATGCTTACTATTAATGAAGCTTTTAATATAACTTTAAATATAACAAAAGGAAATTTAATATTAATAATATATTTAATAATCACATCGGTTTTAGCAATATGGATATTTAATAAGATTGATATAAAATAAAAGAAGTTTTAGTTTAAAAAACTTCTTATTATTTCATCTACTGCTTCTTCTTCTGTTAATCCTAGAGTCATAAGCTTAATTATTTCATCTTCTGCAATCTTACCTATTGATGCTTCGTGAGTAATGTTTGCATCAGGAGTTTTAGCAACAATTTTAGGTGTTGAAGTTACTACGGTTTTATCCATAAGTATTGCGTCACATTCAACATGACCAAAGCATTTATTATTTCCATTTACTACAGAAGTGAATTTCTGTTTTGAATTATTCTTAGCTATAGATTTAGAAATAACATTACATTTCGAATTTTCTCCATTTAAATCAATTTTAAAGTAAGTTGAAATATTATCTTTATCAGTTGATAGTAATTTTTCATCAATATTCAAGCTGGTATTTTTTCCAAGTGTCGCTATAGTTCTTCTAATAGCGTTTTCTAGACCTTCAATTTGATATGTTTCAATTTTAAATTCTGATCCTTCTTCTTGAAATATGATGGTATCAGTATTAATTGATTTTTTACTAAATTCGCCGCATCCATAATGTTTTTCTATATATTTAACTTTAGCATTCTTGCCTATTCTAAACGTATGTATTCCACTATGGCTGGTATCGTTATCACAATCATTATGTATCGCGCATCCTGCAAAGATAGTTATCTCAGCATTTTCTTCAATATTGAAATCATTATATACCATGTCATGCATACCTGAAGCTGTAACTATTACAGGTATTTGAAGTATATTATTTTTAGTTCCTTTTTTTACATAAATATCTATTCCAGGATTATCTTTTTTAGTTTCAATAACAACATTTTCAGTACTGTTTCTTTCTACTAAAGTTCCATTTTCTCTTAAGTTGTAACTGTTAGTTTTATCAATATTAAGCATATCAATATTTTTATATAAATTACTTTTAATATCCATTATGCTTCCTCCTTACAGAAAGAGCAGAATTTTTTGTTTATAAGTGGAAGAACTTCTTTTTTACTCCCATATTTTTTAATCTTTCCATTGCTTAACAGCATTATTTTATCACCTATATTAAGAAGTTTTTCCTGATGAGAAATAATTATTAAAGAACCAAGTCTTTCTTTTTTTATTTCTTTAAAAACTTCAATTAAATCATCAAAACTCCATAAATCTATTCCAGCTTCAGGTTCATCAAAAATTCTTATAAGACTTCCTTTTGCTAAACTAGAGGCTATTTCTATCCTTTTAAGTTCACCACCTGATAAAGTTTTATCTACATGTCTATTAAGATATTCTCTTGCACACAATCCTACTTTACTTAAAACATCTCTTGCTTCAATGAAAGAAATGTTGCTTTTCCCAGCGATTTTAAGTAAATCGCTAACTTTGAGACCTTTAAAAACAACTGGAGTCTGAAAAGTAAAAGTAATTCCTTTGTTAGCTCTATCGGTGATAGATACATTAGTAATATCTTCACCATTAAACAGTATTGTACCGCTTGTTGGCTTTATAATACCAATAATTAATTTAGCTAAAGTTGATTTACCACTTCCATTAGGTCCTGTAATTAATAAAAAGTCATTTTGTTTTATTTTAAAAGATATACCATCTAAGATTTTTTTGTTATCTTTTTCATAAAACACATCTATAAATTCTAACATAATTAATTCCTTTCGTAAGTTAAATTATATTATCTTTTTCAACAAAAAACAAGGAAACGATTTTTAGTAAATCGTTGAAAAAATGTAGTATAATAGATTTATTATGATAAATAGTAATTTGTATATTCTATAATTTTTTTGAAAGGATGTAAAAATGAAGAATAAATTAATGGTTTTTAGTCTTATAACATTGGCAATTTTAAATATATTTGTATCTTTTTATGCAATAAACATAAAAGAAAAGTATGAAAGTTTAAAGATACTAGATTCAAAACGAGAAGATAGATTAGATTCTGTTACTTTAAAGCTAAATGAAAGTGCTAAAATTAACTTAGGTACTAACCAATACACATTAAAATTATTGAAAATTATTAAAGATCCTCCGTGTTTCACAACAGGCTTTGATTCTACTGATTGTGTACGAACTGGTGAATATGACATTAATTTTTCAATCAACGGTATTACATTTACACTTGACTCTGGTTTAAATTATTCACATCCCATAATAACCACAAATTTTAGAACTGATTATATAATTTATTATGTACCCGAATATAACGACGAAGAGGCAACATTCTTTATTGAAAAAGATAAATCATATAAAAAAGAAACAAATTTAATTGTTGGAAACTATATTGTTTATGTAGATGAAAATAATAAAGTAATTGATATAACTACTTTTACTAGAGAAGTAGAAACTTGGGGTAAGAAATATGCAGGTAAAAACTTAACAGAAATAAGAGAACTGATAAATAAAGGTGAAGATTTAAAAATACACAACACAAATAGTGATTCGTAGGAGTGATGTAATGAATATCAAAGAAAAGATCAAAATGCTTTATGAAAAAGATTCTAATGAAACATATAAAAATTTATTAGAATTAGAAGCTTTATCTGAAAAAGAAAACAGTCTTTATCAATATTTTAATGAATTTTTAAAAATAATAGAAAACGAAAAATATTCAATAAGAGTCAGAGGGTATAGACTTTTATGTAAACAGGCTAAATGGGATGTTGATAATAAAATAAATAATATTATTGATAAATTGTTATCAGAAGTAGAAGACGAAAAGCCAACAGCAGTAAGACAAAAAATAAAAGCTTTACAAGATATTATAGTAGTTAAAAAAGAATTGAGTGATAAAGTTAAAAAAAGATTACTAGAAATAAATGTTTTTAAATATAAAGATACTATGCAATCTTTGATTCAAAAAGATATAAAAGAAACTATAGAATTAATAAATGACAATTAGTTAAATTATTCTTTAATTTAAGACTGTTAAAAAAACAAGGGAATCCTTGTTTTATTTATAGACTTTTGATTTATAATAATCTAAAAGTTCTTTAAATCTATTGTAATGAACTATTTCTCTTTGTCTTAAAAAACTTAAAGGTGCAAGTATATCTTCATCATTGGTTAAATCCATTAGAT
>CAZVIQ010000003.1:21424-38582 GCA_964626795.1 uncultured Muribaculaceae bacterium | reverse complement strand
AATATTAAAGTTATACGCAATTTATCTAGCAAAAATATGATATAATATATTATAAATAAAATATATTCAATTATAAGAAAGGAGAATGGTTAATGTATATAGAATTAAACAAAGTAACAAAAACATACAAAATGGGCGATATAACTATAACTGCTGCTGATAAGGTTTCTTTTGGTATTGAAAAAGGAGAACTTGCTGTGGTTCTTGGACCATCTGGGGCAGGAAAAACAACAGTTTTAAACATATTAGGTGGTATGGACAGAGGTGATTCTGGAAATATTATCATTGATGATAAAGATATATCGAAGTATTCAAATTACGAATTAACTAAATATAGAAGAAATGATATAGGTTTTATTTTTCAATTTTATAATCTTGTTCAAAACTTAACTTCTCTTGAAAACATTGAACTTACTAATCAAATTTGTAAAGACACATTACCTGCAAAAGAAGTTCTTATCAGCGTCGGCTTAAAAGATAGAATGAACAACTTCCCTTCTCAACTCTCTGGTGGCGAGCAACAAAGAGTTGCCATAGCAAGAGCATTAGCTAAAAAACCTAAATTGCTTTTATGTGATGAACCTACTGGTGCACTAGACTCAAATACAGGACAAAAGGTTTTAGAAGTTTTACAAAAAACTTGTAAGGAATATGGCATGACAGTTGTAATTATTACACATAACTCAGTGATTGCGCAAATTGCAAATAGAGTTATAAAAATGAAAAATGGAAAAGTAGAAGAAATCACAGTTAATGAACATCCTTTAGAAATAAAGGAGATTAATTGGTAATGAAGCTGCTAATTAAGAATATATTTAAAAAAATTTTTAAATCACTTGGAAGATTTCTTTCTATTATGTTTATTATTGCTCTTGGTATAAGTGTTTTCATAGGACTTCGTGAATCAACCGCAGGAATACTTTACACAGCAGATAATTATTATGATGAAAACAATTTAATGGACTTTAAGATCACTAGTACTTATGGACTCACAAAGAGTGATATTAATTCGTTAAATGATTTAGATAATGTGAAAAAAATAATTCCCTCTTATTCAATTGATGTTATTGATAAAGGAAAATCAGTAAGAGTACACGCTCTTGAAGAAGAAACAAATAATATTATTTTAATAAATGGTAGAATGCCTAAGAATAATAACGAGTGCTTGGCAGATGTCTATAAATACAAATTAGATGACAAGATTATGTTTGAAAGTAATAATTTATCAGATATTTTATCAATTTCAGAATGTGAAGTTGTAGGATTAATAAAGTCTCCCCTTTATGTCAGAGATGAAAAAGGTATTTCTAATGTTGGTAATGGAAAATTAATTTCTTTTATTTTTGTTACTAAAGAATCTTTTATATCAGAATATTATACTGAAGTTTATATCCTATCAAAGGGATCAAAAGAAAAAAACTCTTATTATAATGAATATGAAAAATCTATCATACCTTTAAAACAAGAACTAGAAGAACTAAAGCCAATAAGAGAAACTATTCGTTATGAAGAGATACTATTAGAAGCAAATAATGAAATTATAAAAATAAAAAAGGAAACAGACGATAAGATAAATAAATCTCTAACTGAATTAAAAGAAGCAAAAATAAAACTAGATAATGGAAGAAAAGAATTAGAGACAAATAAAAATAATAATTTAAAGAAAATTGAAGCAAATAGAAGTGAACTAAATAATAATAAAAATATAATTTTAAGTAATCTTAATAGTTTAGGAATAAATGAAAGTAATTTAAATAATTATATTACAAACTTAGATGATAATATAAAAAATTTAAAAAATCAGCTTTCAGTATTAGAACCTAATAGTGATGAATATAACACTTTAAATTTTCAGATAGCAGAAACAGAAAAAAGCTATAATAATTTATTGTCTATTAAATCAAATTTAGATGAAATAAATAATGGGTTAAGTACTTTAGAAAAAAATTATACTACCTTTCAAAACAAAATTTCTAAAGAAGAAGAAACACTAAATCAAGGATATTATGATTATGAAATTGGAATGGAAGAACTAGAAAAAGCTAAAGAAGATGCAAACAAAAAAATAAATGAAGCCAAAGAAGAATTAAACAACATAGAAAAACCTGTTTGGTATTTATTAGATCGTACTGATAATGGTGGTTATATAAGTTTTAGTGAGGATGTTTTAAAAATAGATGCATTTGCTAAAGTATTGCCAATGTTCTTTATTATTGTTGCTATACTGATGATATTAAATACTTTAACAAGATTAATCGAAGAAGAAAGAACTGAAATGGGAATATTGCTATCTAATGGCTTTAGCAAGACAAATATAATGTTTAGTTATTTAATTTATGTAATAACAGCTGGGATTCTTGGTATTGGTATAGGACTAACAATGGGATATACTTTGATTCCTAATGTTATATACGGTGTTTTCTTGGCTAGGTATTATGTTCCTAATTTAATAACAATTGTAAGTCCATTACCCTTTTCTTTAGTTATTTCTATAACTTTAATTATTATGATTGTTGTAACAGTTATAACTTGTACAAAAGAATTAAAAGAAGTTCCCGCATCTCTTTTAAGACAAAAGGCACCGAAGACAGGTAAAAAAGTATTTATAGAAAAGCTTCAGTTTTTATGGACAAAAATGAGTTTTATGTGGAAAACCACTGTTAGGAATTTATTTAGATATAAAAAGAGAATTATAATGACTATTTTAGGTGTAGCTGGATGTACAGCTTTGTTAGTAGCAGGTATGGGAATTAATGATAGTATTAATACTATTTCAAAATTGCAGTATAAAGATATTATAAAATATGATTCTATGTATGTTTTAAAAAATGATGTTACCAAAATATCTGATAATCTAACAGAACTTTTCAAAAAAAGTGAGATAGTAAATCCGATTCTTGTAAATCAGAATGCTTACACTTTCTCGTTTGATAATAAGACTGAAGATGTATATTTGGTTGTTCCATCAGATATTGTTAACTTTAATAATTATGTTAGTCTAAAAAGTACTGTTACAGATAAAAAGATAAGTATTTCTGATAATGGTGCAATTATAACAAAACAATTAGCAGACTATTTAAAAGTTGGTATTGGAGACAGTATCAACATAAGAAATAGTGATAACGAATTATTTATCTTATATGTTTCTGATATTACTTATAATTATGTATCACATTATATTTATATGGGAGAAACTTATTATAAAGAAACATTTAAAAAAGATATAACTTATAATAGTATCATTGCTAATGGAAAATTAAATGATAATGTTACTCTTAAAGATTATGATTTATTAATGATCACTTATACAGATGATATTATTAAAAATTTTGATAACTTTGTATCAAGTTTAAACAAAATAATTATATTAGTAGTAGTATTAGCTTGTTTCCTAGCTTTTATTGTTCTTTATAATCTTACAGTTATAAATGTAAGTGAAAGAAAAAGAGAGATTGCAACTTTTAAAGTATTAGGATTTTACGATAAAGAAATAGCAATTTTTGTTTATCGTGAAACTTTTATATTAACAGTAATAGGTATTATATCAGGCTTGTTCTTAGGAATTTATTTTCACCGTTTTATAATGTATACAGCTCAAACAGATAATATTGTATTTCTAAATAAAATAAGTGCCATTAGTTATGCATTATCAGGTATATTAACATTAATATTTTCCTTTATAGTACAGTTAATTATTAATAAATCATTAAAGAAGATAGATATGATTGATTCTTTAAAATCTATTGAATAATAATATAAATAAGTAATTATTATAATTAGGTATATTTAGGAGATTTTTATGGAAATATTAGAAGATAAATATATTGAATTACTTTTTCATTGTATTTTATTGAAAAAAGATGATATTTTATTTTTAAATATTATTCTTCTAATGAAAAAGTGCTAATTTTTTCAAATGGTAAGTGGAATATTTAATAATTTTATACTTCTATTAGTTAGTTAGTGTAGTTCTAAAATTATACCCTTCATAAACTATTATGAAAGGAGTATATAAATATATGAATAATTGTAATTGCTATGATAATGCACTACAAAAAATAGAATGTACTACACCAGTAAGTAATTGCTGTTGTTTTGGCCCGACTGGACCGACGGGGCCTACCGGACCTTCTGGAGGGCCTACTGGACCGACTGGATCACAAGGGCCGCAAGGTATTCAGGGGCCTACCGGACCACAAGGTATTCAAGGGCCACAGGGATCTCAGGGTATACAAGGGTCGCAAGGCGTTCAAGGACCTGCTGGACCGACTGGACCACAGGGATCTCAAGGTATTCAAGGACCGACCGGACCAACTGGACCGCAGGGATCTCAAGGTATTCAAGGACCGACTGGACCGCAAGGTGTTCAAGGTTTACAAGGACCGCAAGGACCTATTGGACCGACTGGACCACAAGGACCACAAGGAATTCAAGGTATTCAAGGTATTCAGGGACCGACTGGACCGACTGGGCCGACCGGACCGACTGGAGCTGCTGGTAATGGAGGAATAATACCATTTTCTTCTGGAATACCTGTTGCACCAACTACTATTGCATTAGGTCTTGCAGGTTTACCAGCTATTGTCGCTTTTGGTACCAGTACCGTTCTAGCAACTTTACTGGGAGCAACTATTGATTTAACTGGATCTACTGGCCTATTACTTAATATGTCATTCTCTGTCCCAAGAGATGGAGTAATAACAGATATAGCGGCATATTTCAGTGTAGTTTTAGGTTTATCACTTATAGGAACTGATTTAACAGTTCATGCTCAACTATATCAATCAACTACGCCAAACAATATCTTTTCACCTATTGCTGGAACTGAAGTTATTTTAGCACCGGATTTCGGTGGTATTATAAGTATTGGAGACATTGCTTCTGGAGAATTAAATGGATTAAATATACCAGTAACTGCTGGTACTAGAATTTTACTAGTATTTACTGTAACTGCAAATGGTTTATCTTTACTTAATACTTTAACTGGATATGCTAGTGCTGGAGTAAATATCGCATAAAAAAAACTTTTAAAATAAAGTTATCATTTGGTTACTTTATAAAAAGTTTTTTTATTTGGAATTCTTTTTTCTTTTTTGATAATAAAATATAGAAACACCTAATATAAAAATAATTATCAATATTATAAGAGTAATATGTGAATAAGTATCTATTATATTAACAACAGTTTCCCAATTTTCTCCTACAATACTTCCTAAAATTATTAAAACTGTATTCCATATTAATGAACCAATTGTTGTATAGAAAGTAAACTTCATTACATTCATTTCACTCATTCCAGCAGGTATAGAAATTAAGCTTCTAATTATTGGTACAAATCTGCAGAAAAACACTGTCTTATTACCTTTAGTATCAAACCATTTATCTGCCTTTTCTATATCATTTACATTTAAACAAAGAACTTTTCCAATTTTACCAGAAACTATTTTTTTTAGTCTATCCTTATTAAGTATCTTTCCTGCATAATAAAGTACAAATGCACCTATTATCGAACCAAGAGTAGAGAAAAGTATTACACCTATAATACTTAATTCACTATCAGGTCTTTGAGTCATAAATCCACCAAAAGTAAGTATTATTTCAGATGGAATTGGTGGAAACAAATTTTCAAGTGCTATCAAAAGTAATATTCCTATATATCCAAATTTATTCATTATATCTATTATTATTGTTTGCATTTATTTCTCCTCATTAAATAAAATTTTATCATATATTAAATTATATTACAAAGTATACTTGTTAAATCTGTACATATTAATATTTATAACTTAAAATCTATAATATTGTTTATATTTTATAAAAAACAATGTTAATTATTTAAAATTACATATAATTATTACAAAAAGTGTGTAAAAAAGAAGAAGTATTTAAACTTCTTCAAATTGTGAATTATAAAGTTTATTGTAAAAACCTTCTTTTTCTAATAATTCTTTATGTGTACCAATTTCCACTACATCGCCTTCGTTCATAACAAGTATTAAATCAGCGTCTTTTATTGTTGATAACCTGTGCGCAATTATAAATGAGGTTTTGTTTTTCATAAGTTCCTTCATTGCCTTTTGTATTAAAACTTCTGTTCTGGTATCCACACTGCTCGTTGCTTCATCTAGTATTAATATTTTAGGATTTGCAAGTATTGCTCTTGCTATAGTTAAAAGTTGTTTTTGACCTACAGAAATATTATTTGTTTCTTCATTAATTATCATGTTATACGAATTTGGTAAAGTCTGGATAAAGTGATGTACATATGCACTTTTTGCAGCTTCAATTACTTCATCATCTGTTGCAGAAAGTTTACCGTATCTTAAATTATCCATTATCGTTCCGTTAAATAACCAAGCGTCTTGTAATACCATTCCTATTGATTCACGAAGTTCTTTAACATTATATTCGTTAATATTAAGATTGTCTATTAAAATAGAACCACTTTCTAAGTTATAAAATCGCATAAGAAGTTTTACTATTGTCGATTTACCAGCGCCAGTAGGACCTACTATAGCAATTTTTTGACCTGGTTTTATTTTTGCACTAAAATCATTAATAACAATTTTATCTGGGTTGTATCCAAATCTAACATTTTTAAATTCAACACTACCCGTTACCTTTTCAAATGATTCACCCTTAGAAAATTCTTCTTCTTCGCTTTCAAGAAAACTGAATACTCTTTCTGAAGCCGCTACCATAGATTGCAGCATATTTAATACTTGTGCTATAGAGACAATTGGTCTTGTAAAAGTCTTACTATATGAAATAAAGGATTGTATATTACCAATTGTTATTTTACCTTTTATTGCATAATATCCACCAAATATAGCTATAAGGACATAACTTATATTACCGACAAAATTCATTATTGGCATCATTAAGCCTGATATAAACTGACTTTTTAATAAAGAAGACTTTAATTTATTATTATTTTTTTCAAATCTCTTAAGCATTTTTTCTTCTGCATTAAACGATTTAATAACCATATAACCTGATAGTATTTCTTCTACATTACCGTTTACTTTTGCTAAGTAATCTTGCTGATCCTTAAAATACTTCTGGCTTTTATTCACTGTAAACATTATAAGTATAATTGATAAAGGTAAAATAACTAATGTGATTAAAGTCATTGAAACATTTATAGAAAACATCATTGTAAGAATTCCGATTAATGTAAACACTGAAGTTATTAGTTCAGTTGCAGAACTTGACAAACTCTGCCCTATGGTATCTATATCATTAGTAATAATTGATAATACTTCTCCGTGTGTTTTTTTATCAAAATAAGAAAAAGGAAGATTATTTATTTTTTTAATTATTTTATTTCTAAGTTTATAAGAATAATCTTGACTTATATTTGTAATCAATATTCCTGAAACATAAGAAAATATTGCACTGATAATATATAAGATTAACAAAGTTATTAATATTTTACCTATCTGTGAAAAATCTATACCTGATCCACCAGATAGTTTACCAATGAAACCTTCAAATATTTCTGTAGTTGCATTCCCTAGTATTTTAGGACCAACAATGGAAAATATTGTACTTAAAATAGCAACCAAAACAACAATAAGTAATTTATATTTGTATGGTTTTAAATCATTAATAATTTTTTTTACTGTTTCTTTAAAGTTTTTAGCTTTTTCACCATTCATTTGTGGACCTGAAGCTTTTCTATTATTGTTCATCTTCTATTTCCTCCTTTCCAAATTGAGAAAGGGTTATTTCTTTATAAACACCGCAGTTTTTATATAATTCTTTATGGGTTCCTATTCCTACTATTTTCCCTTGGTCAAGTACTACTATCTGATCAGCATCTAGAATTGTGCTTATTCTCTGAGCAACAACTAAAATGGTACTATTATCAGTATATTTCTTTAATGCTTTTCTTAATCTTTTTTCGGTTTGATAATCAAGTGCTGAGAAAGAATCATCAAATATATATATTTCAGGTTTTATTGCAATAGCTCTAGCAATAGATAATCTTTGTCTCTGTCCACCACTTACATTTGTACCACCTTGTGATATCTCGGATTTATATTTATCAGTAATCTTATCTATAAAATCATACGATTGACTTACTTTAGCAATTTCATCTAACTCTTCGTCATTAATTTTTTTATTTCCAAATTTAATATTTGATTCAATTGTACCTGAAAATAGATTCCCTTTTTGTGGAACATAACCTATAACACTTCTTAAACTCTTTAATGATACTTCTTTTATATTTACACCTTTTACCATAATTTTCCCACTTGTTACATCAAAAAATCTAGGAATTAAATTAATAAGTGTAGATTTACCACTTCCTGTTGAACCAATGAATGCAGTTGTTGTGCCTTTTTTACATTTAAAATTAACGTTGCTTAAAACATCTTCTTCTGCATCTGGATATCTAAAATACACATCTTTAAATTCAATAATATCATCAGTAGTTTTAAATCTTTTTGATTTATTTAATTCTTTTATAGAAGAATTCTTATTTAATATTTCACCAATTCTTTTAATTGAAATAAATGATCTTGGAATCATAATCGATACAATCGAGATCATTAAGAATGCCATTATAATTTGCATAGTATAAGTAATAAAAGCTAGAAGACTACCAATCTGAATACTGCCCGCATCTATTTTACTAGCGCCTACCCAAATTATTAATACACTCACTCCATTCATTATGAATGACATAGTAGGCATCATTATATTCATAGTTCTATTTACAAACAAACTTACCTTAAGTAAATCTTTGTTGGCATCATCAAATCTTTTTTCTTCATATTTTTCATTACTAAATGCCTTCACCACAGGAAGACCATTTAATAATTCTCTACCTATCAAGTTTATTTTATCTATCATTTTCTGAACTAAAGAAAATTTTGGAATAACTGCACTAAATAAAACTACTACTACTATAAAAATTACTAATACCGCTAAACCTATTACCCAGCTCATTGAACTATCTATAACTTTTGTAAATGCTCCAATACCCAAAATAGGAGCATAAATTACAATTCTAAGCAGCATCATAATTAAACTTTGAACCTGTACTACATCATTAGTGTTTCTTGTTATTAAAGATGAAACACCAATTTCATCAAATTCTTTATTTGAATAACTCATTATCTTTTTTATAATTTCATTTCTTAAATCATATGAGAAATAAGAAGCAACTTTACTAACCAGAAAATTAGTAAGCACTGTAACAAAGAGAGCAAGAAAAGAAATGAGAATCATTGTCATTCCTTTTTCCTTAATATAATTAGTCTGAATTTTTTCAATGTTAACATCTATAGCTTTATACTCGTTTTTAATATATTCTATAGCACTTTGTTTCATCAATGAACTATTACTTTCAAATTGTTTTTTTAGTACCTCAAAATTAACGTCCTGATTCTGAATGGAAGTTTCCTTATCCATCATATAGTTGATAATGATAGGCATCACAAGTATGTCGTTTATTTTTTCAAGGTTTTCTTCACTAGTTGTTTTAAGTTTATAAATTTTATTATCATTATACGTTATTAATATATAATGATTTAAAATAAAATTCTTATCAGTTTCAGGAATTAAAAATAATATTTTATTGAATTCACTCTCTCTAATTTTTTCAGGAACTGCATATTCAAGTCCACCTTGCTGGATTCCTACATTAACTATATCAGAAGTATATTCAGGTAATTTCAAATCAAAATATACCTGTAATACTACAAATAAACATACAAATATTATTTCTATACTATATTTACTTAAAGTTTTTAATATTTTTTTCATAACTTTCCTTTTTTACGTTATACTATTATACCACTAAAATTAATGTAAATTAAATATTTTAATTCCAAAATTTTAAACAAAATAAAAAAATAAAAATTTTCATTGATTCATAATGAACTTATAATTATTTATTGTTCTTTATTTTTTCTCAAATATACCATACTTGGTGACTTATCATTTTTAATTTTTGAAATATCAAGCAAAGTAATTATATTACATCTATCTTCATAAGGAAATCCGAACTCTTCAATAATTTGCATTAATATCGGTCTACTCATATCATTAGGACAAGCACTAATTTTTCCAGATCCCTTTGTTAACATATCTTTTAACCCAAACAGTAGCAGTCTCTTACCATATCCTTTTTTTTGATGATTCACATGTGTTTGAATAAAATTTATGTGCCAGCGAACTAAATCAGTATCATCATGAATTATATAATCTCTGTAAGGTGTAGCATACATATAAGACACAATAGTAGATCCTTCAATAAGAAAAACTATTGAATTAACAGGATGCCTTTTAAAAAAAATCATCCCAATCTTTTAAATAAGTTTTTTCTAAATCCAAAAAATTTGATAAATAAATCTTTTTAAAACTTTTTTGATAAAAAGCAGGATTTTTATCATATTCTTCTTTCGTTAAAACTTTTAATTTTGTACTTTCCATAAACCTGCTCCTGATAACAACCACATTATAACATAAATAATATAATTATAAAGTTTTATTATAAAGTTCTATATCCTCAGCTAAATTTAAAAACGTATAGTCATCTCTAATCTGATCTATAAAATTTAATTTTTGTAAAATTTTATCGTTACTTACAAATTTAAGTAAATGAACAAGAATATCAATCTGTTTATCTCCGGGATATGCTTTAAAATCTTTTAAGCATTTAAGAATTATTTTGTTTTTTACTAATTCACTAAGTTTTGGTGTTATATTATAACTATTTTCACCAACAATAAAATTAGAAGTTATATAAAGAACTCTGGAAACTATAAAAGAATTATCAAAATTTATATCTTCGGGTTTAAAAACCCTACCATTTACTTTAATTATTCCATCTGCAAACTCTTCAATTAATAATGCCAATAAACAAATTTTTTCATTAAGTTTCAGTTCAGAATACTCTTCCATATACACCTCTTAAAAATTCTTTTTGTTTTTTACTAAGAAATTATAACACACTTCCACGAACAGAGGAACATTATTTATGTTATTTAATGAGAAAATATTACTATAGAGGTGAAACAATGTTTAATAAAACAGATGAAAACTATGTTTATGAATTAGTTAGTAAAAATATTAGGAAACAAAGAAAATTAAAAGGTTTAACGCAACGGGAATTATCAGAGAAAGCACAATATTCTCAGCAATTCATAGCTAATATCGAAAGTAAAACTCATCAAACCTTTTCACTAGGAACTCTTTGGAAAATTGCACTAGTGCTTGAAATTGATATTAGAGTTTTATTTGATCCAGATATTTAATACCTTTTAATTATTTATATATTACCAATAGGTAAACCAAAAGTCAACCGTTAAGTTGACTTTTTATATTTCTTTCATAATTAAACATATATTGAATTGCAAGTCCTACATATTCTCCATACAAGTTAGAAAGTTTTAACTGCAGTTCATTTATATTAGTAATATTATATTTAGCTTGCAGAAATTTTTTAGCCCATGTATCAATTGGAAAAACATCAAATCTATTATACCCAAACATTAAAATACAGGAAGCCACTTTTGGACCAATACCTTTTATTTCCAAAAGTTTTTCTAAAGCATCTTTAGAATTCATTCTGTCTATATCTTCTAAATAATTGTTATTCTTTCTTATCTCTGACAAAGCATTTAATATGTAACTATCTCTGAAACCAAAATTACAAGGTTTTAAATCCTTTTCATTTAATTTAATCATTCTTTCTTCTGTAGGAAATAAATAATATTTCTGATTTTCAAACATAACTTCTTCTCCAAAAAGTTCAGATAATTTATTAATGGACGAAGATATTCTTTTAACATTATTATTTTGACTAATAATATAACTTATAAACATTTCAAATTTATCTTGTTTTAAAATCTTATGTCTTTTTGATACTTCTATTATTTCTTTCATTGAAGTGTCAGCTAATATAATTTTACTGTTTATTTCTTCATAATCTCTTTTTAAATCAAAATAATTTTCTACGATCTCTTTTAAATTATCGTTTTTATTAGATTCAATTAAGTAATAAGCATTATCTTCTTTGATTTTAAGAACTCTATCTTTAATTATAATATAATAATAATCGCCTATAGTCTGCATTCTAAAACACTGACCACTATAGATACTGCCTTTTAAATCAAAATTGTTTTTTATTTTAAGCATACTATAAACCTATCTTACTATAATAATCTCTATCAAGTATATATGATGACATTGTAAATTTTTGATATACCTTATTATTAATCGTTGCAACATATTCATCAGTTATATTTTCTTCAAAAGGCGTAAATATTCCAGTTATAGAATCATATTTACCTTTATTAGTCATCCAGCTTCGATCGGATAAAATCACGGTTTTTTCTGAATCACTAAAAATATCTCTTCCCATTAATAATCTAGAATCATATTCTATTCCAAATAAATTATATATAGTAGGCAATATATCAATACTACTAACATAATCATCTATTATTTTTGTTTCAAGAGTAGGATTGTACATTATTAGACTTGTATGATACAAATTAAATTTATCATTTCTATTTTCATTACTAATTTGATTAATTTCCTCAACTTTTAATCCATAAGGATAATGATCAGGACTTATTACAATCAAAGTATCATCAAGCTTTCCTAAAGACTTTAAAGTATCTAATAAACTTTCCATAGCTCTATCTAGTTCTATATTAGTTGCAAGATAAGCTTTTATAGAATCTGAATAATTTAGATTCTTTACTTTATCAAGATTTTTAACAGCCATTGAATTAAAAAAATTATATCTTAAATGTCCACTTACCGTCATATAATAAGCCATAAAATTCTCTTCATTTACATAATCTTCTACTGTACTTTTTATCATTTCTAAATCACTTTCAGGCCAAATACTGCAATCTATTCTTTTTTCTAATCCATTCCCACAACCTATGTAATCAAGACCTATATTTGTATGAGATAAATCTCTATCATAGTAATCATAAGTATGATTATGATACCCATAAGCTTTATAACCTAAATTTTTAAATATATTTCCTATTCCGTAAGGCATATAAATTTTACTTGATCTATAAAAACTCCACACTCCTTCTTTAGGAATCAACGAAGTCAAATTCATATATTCACCATCTGATGTACTGACAGGATATAAAGGTTGATAATAATTTTTAAATACAAACCCACTATTTAACATTTTATATAACGTAGGCGTTGTTTCTTCTCTTATAGCAGATATATCAAGAGCTTCTGCAGTTATAAAAATTAAATTTTTTTCTTTAAAAATTCCAGTATATTCATTTTTATTACTTGGACTGCTGTTTTTAAAATATGCATGCATTTCTTTAATTATAGGATTTTCTTCTTTTTCAATTAAAGTATCAAAATCAATATCTAATATATTATATTCAACTTCTTTTTCAATAATGGGAATTATTTCCAATTCATCAGATAATCCTAACTCTTCTGTGAATCCAAACAAATATCTTTTAATATCTAATTTTTCCATAGTTAATAATCCAAGCCTGTTTATTGTAAGCATCGGAGAATGTACCTTATTATAAAGTCTATAGTTTGAAGATAATCCTTTATCCATAAAAGAAAGACTTACTATATTAAGCACATATATTGTAATAAAAATTGCAAATAAAATTAAATTTACCTTATTATTTTCTCTTTTAAACTTTAAATTTTTAAATAAATACATAATTAAAATAGTAAATGGCAAAAACATAATTAGTAAAACATACCAATATCTTATCATGAATTCAAGTATTGCACCACTATATTCTCCAAATACCTGTTTAGTACCTATCGTTAAACTAAAGACACTAAAAATCGACTTATAAAACTGATAATATATAAACTGTGCTGCATATATTAATGTTATTAAAAACGATATTATAAAGGTTATAATCATATTTATAATTTGCTTACACATACTGGATAAGAAATAAAACAAAAATGTAAACGGAATACTAAAGAAAATTACTAATAAAAGTTTCAAATCCAGTAATTTTCCCCAAATAAAGAATCTATAAGTTACTTCTAAAAATAAAATCAAAAATATATACCAATATATTAAATTAATATTTTTTTTCATACTTCCCTCAATTACATTGTAACACTTTTTGCTTTATATTTATAGATATTACTTTTTATTAATTAGAAATTATTATATAATTTAAATAGGAGAATGTTATGGAATTATATTTTGCTCAGATTATAGGAATATGTGCTGTAGTTTTTTTTATTTCAAGTGTTCAAATGAGTAGAAAAAGAGATCTTCTTTTGTATCAGGCAATTGCTAATATACTATATTTTGTGCAATATCTTCTTCTTTCAGCTTATACAGCAGCATCTACAAATTTAATATCTGCGATGAGATGCTACTTCTTTATTAAATATGATAAAGCAAATAAAAAGATACCAAAGTATCATATATATTTATATTCTTTTTTAATTTTAATATTTGGTTTGGCAAATTACAAAGGTTTATTTACCTTAATTCCAATTATAATTACTATTTTATATATAATAAGTTCATATTTTGAAAACACCAAATACATTAGATATGTATTTCTCATTTGTTCTATAATTTGGTTTTTCTATAATTTTAAAGTAAAAGCATATGTTTCAATAATCGGAAATGTATTTGAATTTATTTCTAGTATTATTTCTATAATAAGATTTGACGTATTAAAAAAAGACTCATTTAATAAATGAATCTGTTCCGTTTTTAGTTAATTTAATTATTAACTCTGCTATTTCTTCAGATGATTCTACACAATCATTTTTAACCCATAACTGAGACAAGGCTATCATACCGTTTGCAGTATAAATAAATAGATAATTAAATTCATCTTCACTTAAATCAGTGAATTTTTTTTCCCATTCATTAAATAATTTTTCTCTTGCGTAATACATAAGTTCAAGTAAAAACTCTTTATTTCCATTTGGGCTAAGTAGTATTTTAAAAAGATATTTATTTCTTTTTATTGTATTTATTATATCAAGCATAATTTTTTGAACATCATTATTATCTGAATTGTGTCCTAAAGATAATTTAAATTCTTCAAAAAGTTCATTTTCTATTTGGCTAAGCAAATCATAAATATCAAGATAGTATTTATAGAATGTTGCTCTGTTTATATCTGCGAGCTCGCAAACTTCTGTAACGGTTATTTTAGAAATCTCTTTATTTTCCATTATCTCTAAAAGAGATTCTCTTATAGTGTTTTTTGTATATTTTGTTCTTCTGTCCATCTTAATTACTCCTTTTTTAAACATTTAAGTAGAATTTGTCTAAAAACAAGCAAATTTACTTAAATTGATGATTGATTTTATCAACACACTGTTATTATAATATACTTGTGTTTATTTTACAACACATTGTTTAAAAAAGGAGAAGTTTATGTTTAAAAATTTAATAAAAAAGAAAAAGGAAAAATTAGATGATATAGAAAGGCCGTGGAAAAAATTATATGGTAATGTACCGGATACTTTAACTTATTTTGACGGTTCTATTTATGAGATGGTATATAATAATCATAAAAATTACAGTTCATTTACTGCATTGGAGTATTTTAAAACTACTATTACCTATAAAGCATTAATGACTGAAATAGATTTTTGTGCCAGTGCTTTAATTAGGTATGGGATTAAAGAAAACGATATTGTAACCATTTGCTGCGCAAATACACCTGAAGCAATTATTGCATTTTATGCGGTAAATAAAATTGGAGCAATAGCAAATATGGTTCATCCATTATCAAGTGAAAATGAAATTAAAACGATAATTAATGAATCAAAAACAAACTTTCTATTTATTAATGATATAATTTTTGACAAGATCAAAACTATGGAAAAGGAAATAAATATAGTAAAGACTGTTATTATTCCTATTTCAAACTCTATGGATTTTGTTACTAAAACTCTTTATAGTTTAATAACTAAAAGTAAAGTTAAAGTAGCTGATCTTAACGATGATTATATTTTATGGAATAATTTTAAAGATGTTAAAATTACAGATACTTTTATAAAAAGAAAATCAGAAGATGATGCAGTTATACTCTACAGTGGAGGAACTACAGGTAAATCAAAGGGAGTTGTACTTTCTAATTTAGCATTTAACAGTATGGCTAAACAAGCTACTTCATTTCTAGATTCCTTAAAAGCCGGAACAAGCATTCTATCTTATTTACCTATATTTCACGGATTTGGGTTAAGTATATGTATAAATTTACCACTTACACTAGGAATGAAGTGTATTTTACTTCCAAAAATTGATGCACCAAAAGTAAATCATATTATTAAAACTAAAAAGCCAAATTTGATGCCGGTTGTACCTTCCTTACTTAATGTAATGCTTAAGGATAAGAAAGTAAGTAAAAAAGCATTCAAAAGTATTATAACTGTAGTTTCTGGGGGAGATTTTCTATCAATAGATTTAAAAACCAGATCAGAAGAATTTCTTGCCGACCACGGATGTAATGCACCAATTCTAATTGGATATGGTCTTACAGAATGTACTGCAGCCGCAGTGGTTACAATACCCGGTCCATATAAAAGTGGATGTGTGGGCATTCCTCTTTCTGATAATCTGGTTAAAATAGTAAAAGCAAACACTCATATCAGAGCAGATGTTAATGAAATGGGTGAAATCTGTATTACAGGTCCTACACTCATGTCAAGATATCTTAATAACGAAGAAGAAACTTTTAAAACTTTAAGAGTTCATGAAGATGGGAGATTATGGCTTCATACCGGAGACCTTGGTTCTATGGATAAAGATGGACAGGTTTACTTTTCAACTAGACTTAAGAGAATGATTATTTCAAATGGTATAAATATTTATCCAAGTGAACTTGAAAATATCTTTACAAAACATACTTATATTGAATCAGCAGTAGTGATAGGTGTAGAGGATAAAATAAAAGTACAGTCTGTAAAAGCAATGATTGTTTTAAAAGATGAAATTAAATTAAGTGAAAAAGTAAAAAGTGATATAAAAGAATATGCTTCTAAGAACATTTCAAAATTTGCTTTACCTTCTTCTTATGAATTTATTAAAGAACTTCCTAAAACTAAAATGGGTAAAATCGATTATAGAAAACTTCAAGGTAAAGATAGTGAATAAATATATAATTATAAATAAATAAGAGGTGATTCATAAAACTTA
>CAZVIQ010000003.1:0-21324 GCA_964626795.1 uncultured Muribaculaceae bacterium | reverse complement strand
TAAAACTTACACGATAGAAATTTATCGTGTTTTTTTGTTTTATTATAGTTTTATTCAACACTTTCTTGCTATTTTGTTTACAAAATATCGAAAATCTTTTCATTTGTTGGTTGTATTAAATATTTAATATATTATAATATTAGTGTGTTAGTTATTCAACACAGTGTTTAGTAAGGAGAAAAAACATGTTTGAAAAAATCAAAAAAAATATAAACAAAATTAAAAACGAAATTATAAAACCTGATGACAGAGCTTGGAAAAAGTTATATGGAGAGTATCCAGATACATTAACTTATTTTGACGGTTCAATATATGAATACATGTCAGAAAGAAGAAAAGAATACGAAAATCTTATTGCACTGGAATATTTTAATAATTCCATTAGTTATAAAAAAATGATGCATGAAATAGATCAATGTGCCAGTGCACTTGTAAAAAACGGAATAAAAGAAAATGATGTGGTTTCAATTTGTATGGCAAATACTCCAGAAGCAGTAATAGCTTTTTATGCTATTAACAAGATAGGCGCAGTTGCAAATATGATTCATCCTCTTTCAAGTGAAAATGAATTAAAAATTTTTATTAATGATGCTGAGTCAAAATTAGTTTTTATTAATGATATTATTTTAGATAAAATTAAAGAAATTGAAAGAGAACTTATCTCAGATAAAATAGTAATTGTTCCAATTTCCAATAAGATGGATTTTATTACTAAGACTCTTTATAATTTAACTACTAAAAATAAGATTAAAGAAAATGATCTTAATGAAAGATATTCTTTGTGGAATACTTTTGTTAATACATCTATAATAGATACTCTAGTACATAGGACTCCTAATGATGATGCAGTTATACTCTACAGTGGAGGAACAACTGGAAAATCTAAAGGAGTAGTACTTTCTAATTTAAACTTTAACGCTATTACAATTCATTGTAAGGCTATGATACCTTATACTGTTCCAGGAAATAGCATTTTATCTTATTTACCTATATTCCATGGATTTGGTTTAGGAATCAGTATAAATGCACCATTATGTATGGGAATGAAATGTATTCTTATTCCTAAAATTAATACTAAGAAAGTCAATAAACTTATTAAGACTAAAAAACCAAATTTCTTACCTGCTATACCTTCTCTTCTTAATTTTATAATAAAAGATACTCGCCTTGATAAAAATGCATTTAAGAGTGTTCTTACAATACTTTCTGGCGGAGACTTTCTATCGCTTGATTTGAAAGACAAAACTGAAGAATATTTTAGAAATCATGGTTCAAATGCAACTATAAGAATTGGATATGGATTAACAGAAAGTACAGCATCAGCTTCAGTCAGTCTTGTTGAAAACTATAAAAAAGGTAGTATTGGAATTCCTTTTCCAGACAATTACTTTAAAATAGTAAAAACAAACACTCATATAACAGCAGATGTGAATGAGATTGGAGAAATCTGTATATCAGGACCTACTGTCATGAAAAGATATCTTAATAATGAAGAAGAAACATTTAAAACTTTAAGACTTCATGAAGATGGAAGACTATGGCTTCATACTGGAGATCTTGGCTCTATGGATGAAGAAGGAGTGTTTTACTTCTCAACTAGACTTAAAAGAGTTATTATCTCAAATGGAATGAATATATATCCTGGAGAACTAGAAGAAATTTTTAACAACCATCCTTACATAGAATCAGCAGTAGTAATCGGTATTAGCGATGAAGTTAAAGTTCAGACAGTAAAAGCTATATTTGTATTAAAACAGGAAATAAAGCTTTCTGAAAAAGTAAAGAATGAAATAAAAGAATATGCTAAAAAGAATATTGCAAAATATGCACTTCCTAAAACATATGAATTTATAAAAGAACTTCCTAAAACTAAAATAGGAAAAATTGATTATAGAAAATTAGAAAACTAAAAGAAAAAGTTAATAAGTATTAAATTATTAACTTTTTTTAACATTTACTTAATCAGATATATCATCTGTTTCAATAGATATAGTAGCTACAAATATTTTTGACATGTCATCACTTTGGTCAAATTCTTGATCATTAATATAATTTATTGTCATTGTATAGTTATGAGTTACTCCAGGATCTATTGAGATACCTTGTCCAATTTCCTGATCTGCACTAGGAAATTGTAATGTCCCAGCAGTATTATAAGCCCCACTACCTGTTCCTACTAAGCTATATACTAAATAATTTTTATATACAAGAGTATTTATTACATCTGTAAAAACTAAATTATAATTTAAAATTTTTGTTCCAGTATTTTTAATAGTAAAAACTTTTGTATCAGACCATCCAGGTTCGACTCCATCACCAGAAATATTTTTCGATTCCTGATATGTAATTTCTAATTTAGATGCTCTTATTAACATTGAAGATGTATTACCAGAATTTATTACAACCATAAAATAAGCATATGTAACACCCAAAATTGAAACGATTACTGTAACTATCAACACTACTATTAAAACTATTCGGCTTTTTTTATCGATTTTAATTTCCATGGTATTCACCTAGTAATTAGTATATCAAACATTTTTTTTTATTTCAACGAAATTATATATCTAATATCTCTTACAGTCAAAATTAAATCTATATTTTCCGAGTTTAAAATTTCATAAGGAACTTCTATAAAAACTTTATTCTTATTAATATAATCACTTGTAATAACATTTATTAAAACTGTTTTCTTTTCTTCCTTTGTTTCATAGTAAACACTTCCAAAATACTTCACAAATGAACTTGCAGATTGAATTTCTTTCTGTATATATAAATCTTTGTCAATATCAAAGTTACACTCAAGTTTAATCATAACTTTTGGTTTAGCGCTTATTATATTTGGTGAAAAACTTTTAATTCCTTCGAAACAGTTTCCTTCAACACAATAATTATATTTTTCTTCAAAAGATGAAGCAATTTCAAAAGTTTTTAAAGTAAATGAAGATTTTTTTAAATTTGATTCACCTAAAGAAATCTCCTTATTTAGTTTAAATTTCTCTTCACCTTCTATATTTTCAATATTTTCTGGATATATTATAACATTTTTATGTCTTGAATTTATGGCCCCAGAAGCTACATCAACTTCGGTAAAAATTCTAAATGTATATTTACTCTCAATGTTTTTATTGTTTATTTCATATATTATTAAATATTCATATGTTGTATCAGGATTTAAAGTCTGATTAGCGTAAGGTTTTCCTACATCAACAAAATAGTTTCCTTTACTTAAAGTTGGAAATATTTCTTCATTACCCACTACTAACTTTAATTTCTCTGTATCAAGTTTCTCTTTTTTAGTACCAATGTTAGTAATATCTAATACTAGTATAATATAACTTTTACCTTTTGTTATGGTCTGTCCTCTATAATCTTTTGAAGTAATAAAACTATCTTTAACAGTATATTTAATAGAGTTAGAAATAAATTTATCATTTTGTTTGTATTTTTTATTATAAACATTTATATTTAAATATAGAATTAAAAATATACTTACAATAATAACTGAAACTATTAGTAGAAAGAAAAACTTAAATTCTAATGCAAAATATTTAGTTTCTCTTAATATCCTTCTGAATTTTCTTACATATTTATATGAATCATTTGGAACTAAAACTTCAATTACATCATTATCTTCATCTGTTAAATCTAATTCATCTAAATCTTTTTTAAAGTCAAAACTTTTTAAATCAAATCCAACAGCCCTTAGAAACGCAAATACTGTAAAAAATATCTGAGGTAATGTTGCCATTATTAAAATATCTCTTATAATTCTAATATTTCTCATATCAATATTTTCTATTTCAATTGTTCTATATACACTAAAAAGAAACGTTGAAAGGACAAATAATACTAAATAAAATACTGAAACACTTATATAATACTTTGTGTTTTTTTCTTTTGACTTCATAAAAAGATATAATACTGCACTGGTAATTACAATTACCAGTATTGATAAAAACAAATAAGTATTAATAAAATGACCAGATAAATTTTCATAATATGTATAATAGCTTGTTTTAACATAATCATTAAAAAACTTATATATAGTAAAGTATTTATAAATTATATATAAAAGAAATAAGAAAAAAACCGCATGAATGTATTTAAAATATTTAACTATAAAAGCATAAGGTTTTTTAATTATCATAATTACTCTCCTATTTTATGGAATTATTATATCAAAAAAAAAGAACATTTGCTATTCTTCTTTATAAAATATCATTTGTCCTTCCAATAGATAAATAGTTTGATTTTGATTTATAACATCACTTTCTTTAGTCTTAAATATTTCAGCAACATCTTTTAAAGTATCATCTTTTTTAGTTATATAATACTGTACTCCTTTTTTAGGAAGAATAATAGTCTGATTTGGGTATATATATTCATCATATTTAAGCCCATTTAACTCTGCGATAAGTTTAGGATTCAAATTAAATTCTTTGCCTATTTTATAAAGAGTATCTCCTGACTGAATAACATAGTATGTGTAATATGGAGTTTCAAGCGTTTGTCTATTTTCATTCATATACTTTCACCTATTTTAATATATGCATAATGCTAAAATTAGTTATTCCATATAAATAAATATCATATTTTTACTATTAAAGTTTAATTCAAAATAATGCAGTATCTTTTCAATATTACCATTATTATATAAATATAAATCATCTTTATATAAAAAGTATAATTTATCTTCAAATTCTTTTATAAGAGTTACTTCATTGCTATCAAATATTTTAACTTTATAATTTTTATTATAAACTCTATATAAGTTATCACTTATAATATAATTACTTTCATATTTTTCAAAATAAGTGATTTTTTCAGCATATTCTTTTTTAGTAGCATTTACTTTTTTATTGTTTTCTATTTTAATAAAACCTTTTTTCTCGTTTCCAATTTCAGTTACATTATTCTTTCTAGTATTTATTTCATATAATTTAGAATATTTGTTATCAAAAATATATCCCATCTTTTTATTAATTCCACTTACATAAGAATCATAATCTATTGTATATTTCGATTTAATAGTCTCTATATTTCCGGTTTTTAAATTCATTTTTTTAAAGTTTTTAAACTCATGTTCTTTATCATAATCCGGTAATATAATATTCTCATCAATCAAAACACTTAAGCTGTTATCATATTTAGTATTTTTAAAAATATCTATAGATAAAATATCTTCTCCATTCATTATATAATAACCCTTATAATTCCAAAGTGCTATAAAAGTATTTTTATCTAAATTATTGTAGAATTTAAAATCATTTGATTCACTTTTTAATTCTAATTCATTTATTCCCAGTTCATTTAGCAATTCTTGGCTTTTTATTAAATAAGGACTTATACTTTCTTCACCTTCAAAGCAAGTTAAAGAATCTTCCATATTTTTATATATTACTTTATAACAAATATAATCTTGCTTTTTATATTCTTTAATATCAGTAATAAGCTTTTTACTTAATTTTCTATCTTCGTAAAAATCTATTACGAAATGATGTTCTTTATTAATTTCATAAATATATTTTTTATTTACATATTTTTCAGTAATATTATATTTTCCTATTTTATAGTTTATTTCGTATGAAGAAATATTATATTTTAACAATATTAAAATATATAGTATTAAAAGTATAATAACTAATAATTTCTTTTTCATTCATACCACCTACCTAATATCATTCTTCTATTTCAATTCCTACTGGACAATGATCGCTTCCAGTTACTTCTGTATATATAGTTGCATTTTTAAGTTTAGTTTTTAATTTTTTAGATATAATGAAATAGTCTATTCTCCAGCCTACATTATTAAGTCTGGAGTTACCTATATAACTCCACCAGCTGTATTCTACCTTTTCAGGATATAAGTGTCTAAATGTATCTATAAATCCATTTGACAGCAAATTAGAAAACTTTTCTCTTTCTTCATAAGTAAAACCTGCATTACCTATATTTTGTTTTGAATTTCTGATATCTATTTCATTATGCGCAACATTAAAATCACCACACACCACGACAGGTTTAGTTTTTTCAAGTTCTTTAAGAAAACTTACAAAGTCATCTTCCCATTCCATTCTATATTCTAATCTTGATAAATCCCTTTTTACATTAGGAACATATACAGTAATTACATAGAATTTTTCAAATTCAACTGTTATTACTCTACCCTCATGATCGTGTTTTTCAATTCCTATACCATACTTAACAGAAATTGGTTCCTGCTTAGAATAAATAAGCGTACCTGAGTATCCTTTCTTTTCTGCAGGATATAAATACTCATAATAACCAAAAGGTTCAAACATTATCTGATGCCTTTCTGCTTTTACTTCCTGAACACAAAAAACATCAGCATCTATTTTGTAAAAAAAATCAGCAAATCCTTTATTTAAACAGGCTCTTAATCCTGCAACATTCCATGATATTAATTTCATATTCCTATCTCCTACTACACTTTTATAATACCATAAAACAAAGAAAAACTAAAGATTTCTCTTTAGCTTATTCACTTATTACTTTATTTGTTATTAAGAATTCTTTTAAAGATTCTTTATCAGTTATAGCACCACTATTTTCAACTAACAATTCACCATTACGAGTTATATATGTATGCGGAGTACCAGTATAATCTTTTAAATCATAATATCCAATTATAGCTTCGTAGTCTTCGCTTCTTCCCTCAGTGTTATAAACTTCATCTACTTCATACCAATATAGTTTAAAGCCATATTCGCTTTGTAAGCCTTCTATAACAGGCTTGTATTTAATACAATGACTACATGTTGTCTGAGCCAAAACTGTAACAATATATTCATCAGATTCTGTTGCATCAACCCATGCTTTAGTCTCTTCTGTTAATTTAGATAATTCTATATCATCTTTAGAACTTTTCTTATTTCCTGACTCTGTTAATACTGATAATAGTACAAATAAAACTAGTAAAACTATTACTATAATCGTACCTTTGTATTTATTCCAAAATTTTTTCATTTTACCACCTTTCTACTTATAATTCTATAATTTTTAAAGAAAAAATACAAGTAAAAAAGATTAGAATTGATCTAATCTTTTAAAATTTTACTTACAAGGTACACTTACAACAGTAGAAACTGTTTTAGTTTGACCTGTTCGAGTCCATCCATCCATAAACTGTAATGTACTCCATTCATATAACCAACTAGTATTTGAACTTGTATCTACATTTGCTGATTTAGATTCTTCTGTTTCTAAATAACAGTAGTCTCCATCTTGTTTATAGTTAGCTGAGCAAGTATATCCTTTAAATGCACCTGGTGTTGTTAGATAACATTTATCTTCAACTCTTGTTGCATTTGCATTATTACATTTAAATGTATCAGCTGTTGTTTTTAATTTATAACATTGTAATGTGTTTCCAGATCCAGTTGAACCATCTGCATCAGCAGGACAGCCATTAACTATTTCTTTAACATATTCTGTAGTTATAACATCTTTATAACATTGTAAGCTTGAACCAGATCCTGTGCTTCCTGTTGCTTCTGAAGTACAACTATATTCAGTATGTGAAGGTTGTTGTACATCTCTACAACCTCCTCCAGTAGAAACAGTTACATTTGAACAAGATTGTACTGGTACGCTCCTAGTACATGTACTACAAGTAGTAGAAGCTTTTCCGTTTATTTCAGTTACTTTACAATTACAACTATAACTTTCTGTTTTAGTTGTTGTTGTACATACTTGTTCAGTTGTTGTACCTGAACTATCACATACTCTTTTTACTCCACCAGGAACAACAGTTTCAGTTCTACCTAATGATACTCTTGTAGTTACAGAATTAGGAACTAATTTTTCAACTTTTATTACTTCTAAAGATTCTTTATAAGTCGTTCCAGGTATTCTAGTTGCATAAGTAATCGTAGTTTTATCAGGATCATATACTGGTGTTCCCTTTATTCTTCCAGTCTGAACTGTTCTATAACATGTTTTATCTCTTAAAGAATATCCTTCTTCACAATAGTAAGAAGTACTAAATTCAGTGTTTGATTTTTTAAATTGATAATATACTAAATTATTTACACTAGTACATTTTCCATTACTTGGTGTTTCAGTTTTTGGAGTATCACAGTTTTTACAAGCATCTTCTAAGTTTTTACAGTTCACTCCGTCACAGAAATTATTACATCCAAGCGTTCTTTCAATAAAATCAGATTCATTATTACATACTAGATTAACTCTTAATTTATAACCCTCTTTTACTTTAATTATTTCTGCATAAGATTGATATAAGTTACAAGAATTATTATCTTTATCAACAAATGGTATTATCAGATTCTGATCTATCATTTCTTTTAAAGTTAATTTTTTCGTTTCACCCATTTCAGTCGGCAGATTATTATTAAAGTGATTTTCAGCTGCTTCTTTCATATAACTTATATTTTCTCTAAATATATTATTATAGAAAGGCTGTAAGTCTTTTACCTGTGGAAATAAATATGTTAATATAAATATGAATAGTATAAAGAATATGATTTTTATTAAAATATCAATTAAATTAAATCCTTTATTATTACTATACATAATTATTCTCCCCCTTTTCCATTATTTCTTTGTATATGATTTGCCATAATATTGTTCATAGAATTTTTCATCTTGTTCGTAGAAAAATTGAACACCTATCGGCTCTTCATTTGGTTCAGAACCATTTAGATAAGCAATTACATCGTTATATTCGCCATCTTCAATAGCTTCATATATTTTTGTAACACTCCATATTTCTTTTTCTTTTGTATTATAATTATCACATACCGGTATACATACAGCGTGCCCTGCGTTTAGTTTTCCTTTTTGTCCAGATAACTGCCAAGATATAACGTAAGCACTAAATTTTCGCATAGCATCTTGAATTAAAGCATATCTATTACCTTTTAGATTCCAAGGAGTCATTTCACCATTAAGACCTCTAAGTAAAAGTCTATCTCTTAGATGCTCGCCAAGCTTTGCAATAGATTCTTCAACATTGTATTTATATTTACCATTTCTTGCATCTGCAATATCTTTATAATCTTCATCAAACATCATTGAAAATTCTTGTTCTTCTGAATTAGATAGTAACATAAATGATGAAGGAATAAATCCTACTTCACTGAAGTAATCAATGTTAGCTGGCATATTACAAAATAATTCATTATACATTTGTGAATAATAGTTAAATAATGTTTTATCTCTATCATATATTTCAACACCATCTTCTTTAGGTAAAACATTATTTCTCATCCTGATTATATTAGATAAGTTTTCAATAGTACACTGTTTTCTATATATCGGATTATTTTTATTACCACTTCTCGATACTACTCTATCAATTTCATCTAATTTTTGTTTGAAATATTCTTCATAATATCCTCGTGCAATTCTTTCTACCTGTACATCATCAGTTGCATCTGTTAATTTACCATACTTTGATTCAAAATTTTTCTTTTCTTCGTTCATATACGGATATGCACTATAATCTTTTACACTATTTTCAGTATTATTTTCTTCTTTTACAGTATCGCTTTCTTTTTCATCTTTCTTTTGAGAAATAGAAATGATATTACCATCATGACTTTTAGCTCCTGCTACATATGAAGTATATGCTATTGCAATAGCAGCAACTACAGCTATCGGTATAATGTAATTCGCTTTCTTTTTCTTAGAAGGTTCTTGTTGTTCTACAGTATTTAAATATTTACCCCTCAATTCGTTTTCATATATTTCAAAATCACTTTGCTTTATTGGATTATCATTTTTAGTCTTAGCGTCTTTTTCATATTTGCTATAGTCAGATTCTATTTGATCAAATCTTTCTCTCAAGCTTCTGTATATTTCTGATTTAGTACTAATTACATTTTGTAGTCTTCTTTTTTCTTTTTTATAATCACTTTTTCCTATTTTACCTGCAACATATAACTCTTCTATATTATTTAACTCTTGTTGATTATCATAAACAATACTATCAACACGAACTAAATTTTTCGAAAGTGATTCTGCTTCTGCAAATAATCTTTTTACTATTTCTTCATTCATAATTAATTTTCCCCCTTCTTTAATTATGTGCATTATTTTACCATATTTGTCTAAAAATGTCAAATATTATCTAATGCAATTATTTTTATCTTGACAATCTGAAAATAAGTCTTATTTTTTTAAATTTGAAATCATATTCTAGATAACTAAAATAACCTAATGCTAAATATAATAATGGTTTGAATATTTTACTTATTATGAATACCTTTTCTTCAAATACAAACGAAGAATCTGTATAATCAATAAAATAAGGTATCATTAAGGATACTACAAAACTGGAAATTATTCCCAATATAATTAATAATATGATTTTACTGAATCTAATATTTTTATTTGCCTTATTATAATTTATACTTACTGTATAAAGCATAAAGAATATAAAGAAATTAATGTATAAATAAATTACTCCTAAAAGATTTGAATACATTTTCATATATATAAATATTTCTATAACTGTAAGTATACTAAAAAGCGCGGTTATTAAATAATAACCATATTTTAAGTTTTTCCTCACCATAATCACCAATTAAATTATATCAAACTTCGCAAAATATGTAAATTTTTGGACACATATTTTTATTTTTTTTGGCAATAATAACTGATAGGTGAATAATATGAAAGAAAATAACGAATTATTATTACAGATTTATGAAAACGTAGATATGGGTTTGAAATCAACTAAGCATCTAATAAAATTAATACATGATAAGGATAATAAGATTAAGTCTCTTTTAGAAGTTGAACTTCATGAATTTGAAAAATTCTTTAAAGAATGTAAAAAACATTTAAAAAATAATAAAGTTAAATGTAATAAAACCAATATAATGAGCTCCTTAATGGCTAATAATGCAATGTGCAAAGAAATTGATAAGGATAATTCAGATTCTAAAATTGCAGGAATGTTAATTCAAGGATTTATAATGGGGACAACCGAACTTGATAAAAAGATAACTGATTTTGAAAAAGAAACTTCTAAAGATGTATTAAAATTTGCAAAATCATATTTAGAATTTCAGCAAAATCAAATCAAAAAGCTTAAAGAATACTTGTAAAAGTATTTTTTTATACTCCTCTATAGTATCCCTTATTTCTCCAAATTATTTTTCTTATAAAATCTGCAGGAACTATAGTAAATGCAATTAATATCATTATTTGGAATTCAATTAATGTAAGACCAGTTGTCCTAAATATTTCACCTCCATAATATATAAGTAAAATCTGAATCATAACAATGAATGATATTACTACTAAAAACACTTTATTTTTTGATATTTTAGAAAGTATGTTAATTCTATATGTTCTTGCATTAAATGCGTTGAATATGGCAAGGAATATAAAAAGTCCAAAAAAAGCTGTCATTATATACTTATCATTGTTATCTATTCTGTAAATCGAATGAATAAAGGGAAGTTTTAAAAACAAAATACAGATTATTGAAGAATAAAGTCCTGAAAATATTATTGTACTTTTCATATATCTATTCATTATTGGTTCGTCTTTAGATTTCGGAGGTTCATTCATATATTCCAGTAAAGGAGGTTCATAAGCAAATGCAAGTGCGGCTAATGAATCCATAACCATATTAATCCAAAGCATTTGTATAACTGTTACCGGATCAATTACTCCAATAAATGGACCAAGTATAGACAAAGTTACTGCACAAACATTTACAGTTAGCTGAAATATTATAAATTTTCTAATACTTTTGAATATTGTTCTTCCAAATAATATTGCTTTACTTATTGAAAGAAAGTTATCATCTAGAATAATTATATCTGACACTTCTTTAGCAACTTCAGTTCCACTTCCCATAGCAAATCCAACATTTGCTTTTTTTAAAGCTGGGGCATCATTTACTCCATCACCTGTCATACCGACTACTTGATCAATTTCTTGAGCAAGACATACAAGTCTGTTTTTATCTTGAGGAAGACTTCTAGCGACTACTTTAATTCGATGTATTTTGGATTTTACTTCTTCATCATCCATTTTAGATAATTCATCACTAGTGATTACTAAATCAAAACTTGTCTCTACTAAACCAACTTCTTTAGCAATTGCTAGAGCTGTTTCTTTGGCATCGCCCGTAAGCATTACTACATCTATTCCTGCGTTTTTTACAAGTTCTACACCTTTTTTAGCATCTTTTCTAATTTCATCTTTTATTAAAACAAGTCCTATTAAAGTGAGACTTTCCATTTTAATTGTACTGGAAGAAGCAAGCGCAAGAACTCTGATACCACTTTCAGTATATTTTTTTATATTATCTAAAAACTTTTGCTTATTTTTTAATATTTTTTTATTTCCTTCTTCATCATAAAACCAGTAACATTTATCTAAGATTATTTCATACGCTCCTTTAAAAAAAGTAGTATTAAGATTATAGTTTATAGTAGTACTTGAATATCTATTTTTACTATCAAACGGGGTTGAATCGAGTATTTTATATTTGCTTTTATCATCGTTAGTAGCAAATTCTAGAATTGCTCTATCAGTGATATTTCCTCCCATTGCATTACCTTTTGAAGTAAAATAACTTGCATTATTATAAACCATTGAAAGTTTTAATATTTCTTCATACTTTTCATATTTTATAAGTTCTTTTATTGAAGACACTTCTTTTCCAAATGAAGTTAAAATCTTTACTACCTTTAATTTTCCTTCGGTTAAAGTTCCTGTTTTATCAGTAAATAATATATTCAGACTACCAGCAGTTTCTATTCCAACAAGTTTACGTACAAGAACATTACTTTTAATCATTTTATTCATATTTGAAGAAAGAACTAAAGTAATCATCATAGGCAGCCCTTCTGGTACTGCCACGACTATAATAGTGACTCCAAGAGTTAAAGCATAAAAAAGATGAGGAATAATAGTTGAGGCATTGCTTATCATAGAAACAATTTTATCTAGTTCAAAATTATTTTTAATGAAAATTACATTAAAGAGATACGAAAACATTACTAAAAAAGCACCGGTATATCCAATTCTACTTATACTTTTGGCAAGTTCTCTAAGTCTTTTCTTTAAAGGACTTTCTGGTGTTTTTTCTTGTATACTGGTTGCAAGAGAACCATAAAAGGTATTATTTCCAACACTTGTTACCACCATCGTGCCTTCTTTACTGGTAACAACTGATCCTCTGAATACTTTGTTATCCATGTCAAATCTTTTATATTTTTCTGCTGTTTCACCAGTAAGACTTGACTCATCTACCGAAATTTCTTTTTCAATAAGTATTCCATCAGCAGGGATTTTATCACCAGATTCAAGTATGACCACATCTCCCACTACTACTTCATCAATCGGAATGCTTTGTTTCTCTCCTTCTCTTTTTACCCTGCATCTTATCTTTGCATTCTCTTCATCTAGTTTTTCAAATGCTTTTTCACTTCCGTATTCACTTATAGAAGAAATAAATGAAGCTAGAAATATCGCGATAAGTATCCCTATAGTTTCATAAATATCTGTGTTTTTAAATAGGAAAGCTACTTTTATACCAAGAGCAATCAATAGTATTTTTATTATTGGATCGTTAAGAGATTCAATAAGCAGTTTTAAAAAGTGATTTTTTTTGTGTTTTAATAGTTCGTTTGTACCATTTTTTTCTCTTGATTTTACTACTTCAATACTGTTAAGTCCTAGTTTAATATTATTTCTCACGCTTGTCCTCCATTAAAATTATATTAATTTTTGGAAGTTTTAGAATTAATCTATTAATTAAATGAAAAATTTGTTAAAATTAAAATACAAGGAGTAAAATAATGAAGTTAAGTGTAATAATACCTCTTTTAGATGAGGAAGAAGTAATTGAGAAGTTTTATAAAAGCATATCTAAAATTTTAGAAAATAAAAAGTGTGAACTTTTGTTTATAAATGATGGCAGTAAAGATAATAGTTTAAAAATATTAAAAAATATATACGAAAGTAACAAAGAATGTGTAAAAATAATTAGTTTTTCAAGAAACTTTGGTAAAGAATCTGCTATTTACGCAGGTCTTAAAGCTTCAAGTGGAGAATACACATGTATTATTGATGCAGATTTACAACAAAATCCAAAGTATATTTTAGAAATGGAGGATTTTTTAGACAATAATCAATATTATGATGAAGTATGCATGCAGCAAAAGAAAGATAGAAAAAGAAAAAAACAAAGTCTTTTTTATAAATTAATTTCACATTTATCAAAAATCGAATTTGTAGAAGGTGCTTCTGATTTTAGAATGTTTAGAAGAACGGTATTAAATGCAATATTAGAAATGACAGAAATAAACAGATTTTCTAAAGGCATTTTTTCCTGGATAGGCTTTAATGTATACTATATTCCATACACAGTTGAAAAAAGACAAGGAGGACACACTAAATGGAGATTTAAAGATTTAGTGAGATATGCATTTAACGGAATCATTGACTTTAGTACATCTCCTCTTAGAATTGCAACTTATTTAGGAATAACAACCAGCATTATTGCTTTTATATATTTTATATTTTTAGTAATAAAAACTTTAATTATGGGTATAGATTTGCCTGGCTATGCTTCAACACTAGCTATTGTATTATTTTTAGGTGGAATGCAGTTATTATGTATGGGTATTTTAGGAGAGTATATTTCTAAAACATACATGGAGACAAAAAAAAGACCAATTTATCTTGTTAAAGAAAAAATTGGTTTTGATGATAACCTATTATAAAGTTATTTATCTGTTGTATTAGGAACCATAGTAAATACTGTGGCTTTTTCTTTTGAAACACTAGTTGATAATACTAGCAATGCATTTATTTCACTAAGCAATTTCCCTAAATCAATTGTAGTCTTTTTTATAAATTCTAATCCGTTTAGTAAGCTGATTTCCTTTGGTGCTCCTATACTATGTGTTTTTAAATCTGAAATTTCAGTTAATAAATGATAATAATACATTCTTCCTCTTTCAAGAAGAACTTTTCTGCTTTTCTCTATTTCTTCATCGCTTATTTTTTCTGATTTAAGATCAAACAAGTCAAGAAGAGAATTTAATATCTTATTTAAATTTCTAAGATCTTGTTTTGCGTAGATTATACCGCTTTTTAAATTGGTTTCTCTAATTGATCCTTGTGTATAACGATTTAAATCGTTTAAATCGTTAAAAATAAAATCATAAATGCTAGATGTTAGTTCTAAAAACGAAGCTTTTTTATATTCAATATATTGTTCTGGATTTTCTTTAAACATATTAAATTCATTATCTACATATTCTAACTTTTCTACATTTTCTTTAGATAATCCTAATATAACCTGTCTAAAAAAGCTAAATTCCGGATCTCCCCTTTGCAAAAACGAATGAGTAACTTCTTCTTCTTTATCTTTAAAGGAACTGATTTTTATTTTGCCAGATTCATGACTTATAGAAAACAAATCAGAATCTTTAGGAAATAAATTATTAAACTGTTTCATGAAATTCAGTAAATCTTCATCTTCAGCTTTTAATTCTATATCTATAGAATTATTCCCTGGATAACCATAAAAAGATACTTGAATTTTATCATTATCTAAAATCATAAAATATAAAGCAGTTCTATTTATAAAATCTTGAAATGAGAAAGTATCGTTCAGTTTATTTAAATTAGCTTTTCCTGTTTTTACCATATACCCTCCTTTTGTATGCATAAGATATCATTTATATTTTTAAAAGTCAAATAATTTCTTAAAAATATAACAAAAAATGATATAATAAAAATAACTTTAAATTTTAGATAAGGAGAAAAAAATTATGGCATTAAAAAGAGGTACAGTTCAATTAGAAGATTATAGTTTAGCGTGGAAAGAAAGTTATGAAACCGAGGAAAAGTTACTAAAAGATATTTTAAAGGATAAAATCATAGAAATTCATCATGTAGGTAGTACTTCAGTACCCGGATTAAAAGCAAAACCTATTGTTGACATATTAATTGTTTTAAAGAGTCTTGATGAAATAGATGAGATAGAAAGATTATTAAAAAGCCACAATTACGAAAACTGTGGACAGCATGGAATAACCGACCAGTATTTTTTTGCCAAAGGACCTGATGAAGCGCGAAGTCACTATATACATTTTACTGTACCAAAGAGTAAAACTTATTATGACTCTATTTATTTTAGAAATTATTTAATTGATCATCCCGAATATTTAAAGAAATATAGCAATATAAAACAAGAGCTAGCGTTAAAATATGCAGATGAAAGACCAAAATATACTCAAGGAAAAAGTGAGTTTATTTCTAATGTAATTAAACTGGCTAAAGAAGAATACGATAATTAAATTAAACTAATATTACTTTGAGCATTTGTATCTAATCCTGAAAATTTATTATCTTTATAAAGTATATATGCTGCAGCACCTATCATAGTGGCATTATCTGTACAGTATTTTTTTTCTGGAACATGAAATCTCACTTTATTTTTATCACACATTTCCTGAAGTGAATCTCTTATAAACATATTCGCAGCTACACCACCACTTAGAATCAATGTTTTTATATTGAATTCTTTTAAAGCTTTCTCTGCTTTTGAAACAAGTTCTCTTGTAATAACTTCCTGAAAAGAAGCTGCTAAATCTTTTTCTCTTATTTCATTACCTCTTTGTTTCTCATTATGAACTAAGTTCACACAGTGGCTTTTAAGACCACTAAAGCTAAAGTCATATTTGTTTTCAGTTTTAATAGTTGGCATTTTATAAGTTGTTTTACCTTCTTTAGCATATCTTTCAACATTTGGGCCTCCTGGATAAGGAAGATTTAATATTCTTGCTACTTTATCAAATGTTTCTCCAACTGCATCATCAAGTGTACTACCCAGATATTTAAAATTGTTTTCACTTTCCATTAAAATCAAATCTGTATGACCACCGCTTACAATAAGCGCTATAAGTGGATAAGTTAAATCTGTATTTATATTATTGGCATATATATGTCCCATCATATGGTTAACCTTTATAAAAGGTTTCTTATAAATTAAACTTAAAGTTTTAGTGGCTTCAAGTCCTACAAGAAGACTACCTAAAAGACCTGGCGCATAGGTACATGCAAAAGCATCCATATCTTCTAATTTCATATTAGCTTTCCTTAAAGTTTCATCGAGTACAATAGTAATGTTTTCTAAATGCATACGAGAGGCAAGTTCAGGAACTACACCTCCATACAATGTATGAACATCTATCTGTGAATGCACAACTGTTGAAACATCTTCTTTACCATTCTTAACAATACTGCAGCTTGTCTCATCACATGAACTTTCTATTGCCATTATATATACATCTTTCATTTTATCAACTCCATTATCAATGCTGTTTTATCTTTATAGTAATTTTTTCTCTCGCTTATTATTTTAAAACCCAGAGATTTATATAAATTTACTGCACTTATATTCTCAACATTTACTTCTAACATTATTTTTTTTGCATTTGTATTTTGAATTATATAATTAATTAATTTTCTGGCATACCCTTTTCTTCTATATACTTCTTTTGTAAAAACATCTGTTAAATCAAGAACTTCATACATTTGATGAGTCTCTACAAAACAAACTTCTTCATCTTTTTCTTTAAATATATACTTTTTATCAAATTCATTTATAGAATTTTCAATTATCACTTTTCTACCTCTATTTTTTTAATATAATTTGCTTTTATTAAATGTGTTTTAGTAACTTTTAAGTTTGTAGAATACTCTATTACTTTATTAATATCCAGTTTGTTATCCACAACAGAATATTTTTTCAGTAAGTCCTCATAATCGGTTAAATACTGTTCTTCTAAAATAACTTCGTTTTCTTTATTAAACGCTAAAACATATGCACCTTTTGCATCTTCTATATATGATATCTTATCTTCTAAAAGCGTTGAACTTATTAAATATGCTTCAAGGCTTGAAATAAGCTTTACTGGAATATTTTTGGTATAACTTAATATCTTTACCATAGATAGACCAATTCTTATTCCTGTAAAACTTCCTGGACCATAAACCGCAATTATTTCCTCTATATCTTCTATATTTATATTATTTTCTTCCAACATATCATTAAAAGTAGGAAGCAATACTTCAGCATGTCCATTTGAACTTTCTACTTCTTTTTTAATTACTTTATTTTCTTTTACAAACGCCAGTGTAATTAACTCACTATGGGTATCGACAAATAATTTATACATAACGCCTCCAACCACGCATATTATATCAAAAAAAGAGTATACTTACAATAAAAAACTGCTTCTAAAGCAGGATTATTTAATTCTAAATTTTAAATTTGCTCTCAAAATTTTTATGTTTTTAGAGTATTCTTCTTCATACTTTTGCCTTTCTAAAGACTCAGCATTTAATTTAATTTTTATTGATTTTTCTAAATCATTTATTCCTTTTTTCGATGTAAAAGTAATACTTCTGTGACGAAGTCCAATTAATCCATTTATAAGATGTCCACTTAAATCAATATAACCAAATAAAGTTTCTTTACTTACTATAGGAAGTTCGTCATCTGAATAAATATCTAAAACTACAAAACACGCGCCACAATCTTTTGGTAAATTATCTGATATTTCTAAAAAACCACAATCGGTAAAGTCTATACTGGAAAAACCATAAGATAAAATCTTATCATTAACAAAATCATATAGATATTGTCTTCCATTATTACAAATTACTATTAATTCTTTTTCCAATAAAACAGAATTTGATTTATACATTAATTCTTCTTTATCAGAAAATACACGTAAAGCATTTCTATTTTTTATATCAAATATTTTTAAAGTATAATCATCATTTTCAAAATTTTTAATAATATAAACAAATCTATTCTCATCTAAAGTTTCTATTCTTCCTATATTTGAATCGACTATGGCAATTTGTTTTTCATTTAAATCATAAACCGCATATATTCTTCTTTCAGGTGTTTCAAAAGATTTTAATGTATTAAATATCACAATATAATAATTACCATATTTTTGTATACTGTAGTTTTTAACTTTTCCAGATTCACTATCAAAGCTTCCAATTATTTTTTTCAATTTTCTCCTCCAAGAATAAATTTAATGCTTATAAAATATTTAAGAATATATTTTGTTTAAATTGTATCTTCTTCCGCTTATTTTGTTAATTATAATACTAATTTCAGCTTCTTTATTTTCTTTTTTATTCTCATTTATATATGCACTTCCTTCTGCAATAACCGATTCGAACGTGCAACCATTTTTTTTATCAAAATATAATCCTATTTTTTCATTTTCTGAAATACATCTTACTTTCATACCATACCCCTTGCTTTTAATTATTATTACAAGTGTATTATCTCTGTAATAACTTTCATATTTAACAGGAATTAAATATGGTATAGAATCGTTACAGACGCCCATAACACAAATCTTACCGCATTCCACAACATTAAGAATTTCTTTCTGCGACATCTTATGATAGTTATAATTCATACCAACCCTCCATTACTATTCTATGTTACTTTTTATTTATATTAACAATTAATAACACTTCTGGGCGAATATAATATACTATTTTAGGAGAGTGATTTTATGTTAGTTGTAACTGTACCTAAGTTATGCGATGCAGAATATATTTTATCAAAAGTTAATTATGAGAAATGGAATGATACAGATTTTGATATATTTAACTGTACCTGGTATGAAAAAGATTTTATTTTATTAATTACCGGATATGGAAAAGTAAATATTGCGAGTTCTCTACAGTATTTAAATTGTTATACTGATATTGATGCTGTGCTGCAAATAGGTACAGCAGGAAGTTTAAAAGAAAATATAAATGTTTTCGATATATTTTTAGTAGATAAATCTATAGAAGCAAATGTTGATTTTACTTGCCTTGGTTATAGTCCTGGAGTCATACCCGGATCCGCTACTGGTACATATAACTCAAATATTTATTTAAAAAGATGCATGATTAAGGCAATTTGTGATTCTGATAAAAGTTACAATGAAGGTGTTATTGCAAGCTGTGAAAGTTTTATAGCCAATTCAAATACAAGAAATTGTTTAAGAAAAGTTTTCTGTACAGATGCAGTTGACTGTGAATGCGGACCAGTTGCACATTTCTGTCAAAATAATAATATTCCTTTTATAGCAATTAAAATTATTTCTAACAAAGCAAATGAAAACGCAGTTAAACAATATAACCTTTATAATGAGGAAGCAAATAAAAATTCAGAAAAAATTGCGCTGAATTTTATCAATAGATTCGAATAAAAATTTAACAAATCACATGATTTAAACTAAATTAGACATTGTATAAACAGATTCTTCACTAGTTTCATCGACAGATGATTCTTTTTCAAAATCAGTTTGTAGTCTAAGGAATTCTTGCAGCTGTTTATATAAAGCTATTTTTAAAAGTGGACATCTTTTAACAGGCTGAATTTTTTCCTGATTAGCTAAAAACAATTCTTTTTGCACTTCACTATTTAAAATTGCTGAGATATCCTGAGGTTCAAATATATTATAATAGGAATCTCTATCTACTATGGCGTTATAACATAAATCAATTATCATATTTCTTCGTTCATCAAAAGTATATGAATGATAATATAAATTTTCAAAATAAAGTCGACAAAGAGAAGTAATTGCATAAAAATCATCAAAAATCTGAGACATAAAATAAGCATGATCATGGCATCTACATGGCAATACATTGCTAGCTATATAATCGGACATTTTTTTGTTTTTTCTAAAATAATAGGAGGCAAGTTGAAATACAAAATCCCCATATTGTTCGCTTGAAATTATAAATTTATTTTTACCATTAAAATTAATATCCTGAATAATCGGAGATTTTAAAAATTTTTTTATTATTTCCTTGTTTTTATTAGGATTTTCTAAATGACCTAATGCAAACATTGCATCTATTATTTCTCGTTTCATATTATATTCATATTTAGTTAATAATTCAAAAAAAAGTCTAACATTTCCAGATAAATAAATTTGACGTTTCAAAGCCCTTACTTTTTCTGTTGCTGTTTCACAATCAGAAAAGTTTATATTACGTCTAGTAACACTTAAAAATTCCTGCAATATTATTTCAAATATTCCATCTGCATTTTCTTTACCTTCTGTCTCGTAAAGATTAAAAATATCATCACAGTTATCCATAAACCTCACCCACTTAAATTTAAAAACAACCTAGTAGGATTGCTAAATTTTTATATAATCCAACCCCCATTGGTGCATAGATTATACCATAATATAAGATTTTAGTCAAAAAATTTATTTTAAAAAGATTTACTATCTAAGTTAACGACTCTGGCAATTTAATTCA
>CAZVIQ010000002.1:43437-53567 GCA_964626795.1 uncultured Muribaculaceae bacterium | reverse complement strand
CCAGTAAAGAAACAATTAAAGAATTATATGAAAATAAGAAATTTGAAGCAAATGCTTTTTTTGAAGAAGCTTTAAATCAGTAGGAGTTAAGATGAAAGAAATAATATATAACTATGATAATTTAACTGAAGAAGAAATAGATGAAGTAATTATTAGAATAAAAGCTTTAATAATCAACTCTAAAAATGAAATATTATTAGGATATTGCCATCAAACCTACCAATTTCCTGGAGGACACCAAGAAGAAGGTGAAACTTTTTTAGAATGTTTAAAAAGAGAAATAGAAGAAGAAACTGGTATAAATATAAATTTAATAGAAAAAGAACCATTTTTTATAATAAAGCATTACGGTAAAAATTATAAGAACACTGGTAAAAACAGATGTTCTGAAATATATTATTTTGAAATTAAAACTGATGAAAAATATAATTTGTCAAATTCTGATTATACAGAAAATGAAAAAGTTGGAAATTATAAATTAAAATATATTAATTTAAATGATGTAGAAAATATTTTAATTCAAAGTGTTCCTCTTAACGAACAAAATGAAGTAATAGTAAAAGAAATGTTAGAAATAATTAAAGAATATAAACTAACAAAAATTGACTAACTAATCAAGATAATTTATAATATATTTATTATTGGAGTGATAAAAATGATACAGAGACCTAAAGGAACACAAGATTTTTATGGAAATTATGGAAGAAATTACTTAAGTGTTACTAAATATATAAATGATTTTATGAGTTTATACAATTATGAATATATTAAAACACCTATTTTTGAAGTGAGCGAACTTTTCAAAAGAGGAGTAGGTGAAACAACAGATATTGTAAAGAAGGAAACTTATGATTTTATTGATAAAGGTAATAGAAGTATGACTTTAAAACCTGAAGAAACTGCTTCAGTAGTTAGAAGTCTTATTGAAAACAAATTATATGCAAATAAAGAAATTAATAAGTTTTATTATATTACCCCTTGTTTCAGATATGAAAGACCTCAAAGTGGTAGATTTAGAGAATTTAATCAGTTTGGTGTAGAATTATTTGGAAGTAATAGTCCTTATATAGATGCAGAAGTAATTATCCTTGGATATAAATTATTAAACAATCTAAGAATTAAAAATTTAAAAGTAAAAATAAACACATTAGGAAACGAAAAATCTAGAGATGATTATAGAAAAGCTTTAGTAGAATATTTTAAAGATAAAAAAGATAGTTTATGTGAAACATGTCAGGAAAGATATGTAACTAATCCTCTTAGAATATTAGATTGTAAAATAGATGCAGAAAGCGAAGTATTTAAAAATGTTCCTAAGACTATAGACTATTTAGATGATGAAAGCAGACTATTTTGGAATGAATTAACAGAAATACTTAAAGCTAGTGAAATTCCATTTGAAATTGATACAAATCTAGTTAGAGGACTTGATTATTATACTCACACTGTTTTTGAAATTGTAAGTGAAGATAAATCTTTAAGTAATGCACAAACAGTATGTGGTGGAGGAAGATACAATAATCTTGTAAAAGATCTTGGTGGTCCTGATTTACCAGCAGTAGGATTTGCTATGGGAATCGAAAGAATTTTATTAATCTTAGAAAATGAAAATATAGATTTGGGAAATAATAAAATCGATATTTATTTGATGAATTTGTTTGATACATTAGAAAGCTTCACTTTATCAAATGAACTTAGAGAAGCAGGTTTTATATTAGAGACTGACTATATAATAAAACCTATGAAAAACTTATGGAAACAGGTAGATAAATATAATCCTAATTATGTTTTAATATTAGGAGAAGATGAAATAAAAGGAAACTATGTAACTGTAAAAGATAATTTAACAAAAGAAAGTACTCAAGTAAAAAGAGATGATTTAATTGAATATCTTGATATGAATTTTTAATCTGGAAGTGAAGGAATGAGTAAAATATTAGAAATTGAAAAAAGTATAATAAAACGCTTTAGAAAAGAGATATGGAGACCATTTATTAAAGCAGTAAATGATTTTAACCTTATAGAGGAAAATGATAAAATTGCTGTTTGTATAAGTGGTGGAAAAGATTCTTTTCTTTTGGCTAAATGCTTTGAAGAAATAAAAAGACATGGAAAAAAGATATTTGATATAGAGTTTATTTTAATGAATCCAGGTTATGATAAGATTAATATGAATTTAATACTTGAAAATGCAGATAAACTTAATATTAAACTTAATATCTTTGAAAATAATATTTTTGATTTAATAGAAAACACTGAAAATGCCTGTTATCTTTGTGCAAGAAAGAGAAGAGGGGCTTTATATGCTAAAGCACAAGAGCTTGGATGTAATAAGATAGCACTTGGACATCACTTTGATGATGTAGTGGAAACTATACTTATGAGCTTAATATATAACGGAGAATTTAAAACAATGCTACCTAATCTTACTTCAACTAATTTTAAAAATATGGAGCTTATAAGGCCATTATATTATGTAAGAGAAAAAGATATTATTTCTTGGTGTAATTATAATGATTTAAAGTTTATTGACTGTGCATGCATTGTAACTAAAAAGAATACCTCTAAAAGAAATGTAATGAAGGATTTAATTAAAGAATTAAATAGTTTATATAAAGGTGCGGATATAAATATAATGAATGCTACAAAAGATGTTAATTTAAGTACTATAATAAGTTACATTGAAAGTAAATAATAAATATAGGAGAAGTTTAAGATGAATAAATTATATTTAAAAACTAATTATATTATTATTTTATTTTCAATTTTTTCTTGCTTAACAATGGCTATTATAGACTCTGTAATAAGTCCTGATTATTGGATTAAAACATTAATTAAAATATTACTTTTTTTAATATTACCTTTTATAATAGTATTATTTAAAAAGAACTTAGATTTAAATACATTTTTTAAGTTTGATAAGAAAACAATTTTTAAATATATACTACTGGGTTTAGTAATATATTTAATTATATTGTCTGGATATTATATATTTAGAAATATATTTGATTTTTCAAATATTACTGTCTCTTTAATAAAAAATATTAACGTTACTAAATCTAACTTTATTTATGTCTCTATTTATATATCTTTAATTAACTCACTTATTGAAGAGTTTTTCTTTAGAGGATTTATATTTTTATCCTTTATAAAAATTAATACAAAAAGATTTGCTTACATATTTAGCAGTCTTATTTTTGCAATATACCACATCTTTATTATGAAAGGATGGTTTGGAATTGAAATTTATTCTATAATCTTAATTGGACTTTTCGTAGGAGGACTTATATTTAACTACATAAATGAAAAAAACAAAAATATTTTTCCATCCTGGATAGTTCATATGTTTGCAAACTTCTCAATTAATACTATAGGTTTTATATTATTTTAATTGAATAAAACAGAGAAAAATGGTATGATATCTTACTAATTAAAGAGGGAATATTATGGAAAGATTATTACTTGTAGATGAAAAAAGAAATCCTTTGTTTTTTAATCCAAATTATTATAAAGATTCTGTTAAAGAATTGGAAGAATTTTTATCTGGGAATAATCCCATTAGTTGTGAATCCTTTGCAAAAAAAGTTATGTTTTCTTTTGAAATACAAGCAAATAACATTATCGAAGGCTATGGAGATAGTTTACAATTTATTGAATGTGTAGCAGAAAATAAAGAAAGCCCTAATACAAATGAAGAAAAGGTAAGAAGAGTAATAAATTTACATAGTGGATATCAATTTATTTTGGATAATAGAGAAATAGATAAAAATTCACTAAAAGAATTATATGACATACTGTCTAAAGGATTATTAACGACGGAAGAATTAAATGATATGAACGATTATTATAGAAATAGGGAAAGTTATATATTCACTTCCTCTAATACTGCAGTTCCTCCAATAGTATTGTCTAATCATAAGCAAATAGATTATATGATGAATAAATTATTTGAGTTTATTAATAGTGATATTTTTACAAACACAGATACTAATAAATATATTAAATCACAATTAATACATTTATATTTAGTTTTTATTCATCCATATTTTGATGTAAATGGAAGAACTGCTCGAACTCTAGCAATGTGGCATATACTTAACGAAAAAATATATCCTTATATTATATTCAATAGAGGAATTCAGTTCAATAAACCTAATTATTATAGAACTATTTCAGATACAACTAAATTTAATAATGCAAGTTATTTCATCAAGTTTATGTTAGATAATGTAAAAATTGAACTTGAAAAAGAATATATTATAGATTTAATTAAGAAAAGTATTTCTTCAGGTTTAACTACTCTTGATTATCAGTCAATTTATTATATTCTTTCTATGAGAGGTTTAAAAACAGTAAGCGATTTTGCAAACTATTACAATTCTAGAAATGATAAAATCAAAAGAAGTCGAATTTTTGAAACCATGATTGACCCATTAATATCTAAAGGTATTTTAAGAAAAGAAAGAGATACTAATAGGCTTATAACTCCAGATACTTTTAATTTTATATTTGATATAAATATAGATAAGTTAAATATTGATCCTTCCAAAGTGAAAAAATTAAATATTTGTAAACTATAATGCAAATAATAATATATGTGATATAATTAAGATACCTAAGAGTAGTGGTTATGCATATAAACCGACTGTATGATAATATTGGAGAACTAATTATCTTCTGGTGTTGAAAGCCTTTAAGGAATCCTAAAAGAAGATATGTGTACTACCACCTCGCAGACAAGCGAGATTTATTATCCTAATCATTACCTTAGGTTTTATTTTAGGAGAATAATATGAATTTAATTAGATTGGAAGCCTTAATTGGTAAAGAAAATATTCGTAAAATTAAAGCTTTAAATATACTTGTTATCGGACTTGGAGGAGTAGGTGGATATGCCGTTGAATCTTTAGTTAGAAGTGGTATTGAAAAAATCACACTTGTAGATGGTGATATTATAGAAACTTCTAATTTAAACAGACAGATAATCGCACTTAACAATAATATACACAAATATAAAACAAAAGAATTTTATAAAAGAATTAAAAAAATTAACAAGGATGTGAAAATAACTTTAATAAACACTGTAATTACTAAAGATAATATAGATCTCTTATTTATGCAAAATTATGACTATATTATTGATGCATGTGATACAACAATTGTAAAAGCAAAATTAATCAAAGAATGTAAAGAAAAAAGCATAAAACTAATTTCATGTATGGGTACTGCTAAAAGACTTGATGCTACTAAAGTTGAAATTACAACACTTGATAAAGTATCTGGGGATCCTCTTGCTAAAAAAGTAAGAAAAGAACTTACAGAAGAAGAAATAAACGACACTATAGTAGTTCATTCAACTGAAGATCCGATTAAATCAGAAATGCTTGGAAGTTCAGCAGTTGTTCCCGGAGTGGCAGGATTATATATTACAAGTTATATATTAAATGATGCAGTAAGTCCTATAAAAACTTTTTTAGAAGAGGAATAATAAACTTTTTTCCGGCGATAATAATAGCAGAAAGGAAGAAATTGCTATGCCACTTAAAAAAGGAAAAAGTCAAAAAACTATATCTAAAAATATAGAAGAATTAGTAGATGAATATACTAAAGGCGATGGGAAAATAGGTAATTATAAACCTACATCTAAAAAGAAAGCTGTTGAGGTTGCTTCAGCTATCGCTTATAAATCTGCAGGTAAGTCAAAGAAAAAGAGTACTAAGAAATAAATCTTATTACTCTTTTATTTTTGCATTATATTTACTCATTTCTACTTCATATTTATTATTTCTGCTTACATAGTAGTTTCTTCCTTTCAATTTTTCTGGAAGATAATCCTGTTTTACATAATAATAAGGAGGGTAGTTATGAGGATATTTATAATCCTTACTGGTTGATTTAATATGATTTGGTACTTTACCTACATTACCACTTCTAATATCATTTAAAGCCGCATTTATTGCTATTACACCTGAATTACTTTTAGGACTAAGCGCCATATCAATTACAGCATCAGATAATGGAATAATAAGTTCAGGAAGACCAAGTCTTTCAGATGATTCAATAGCAGAAAGTACTTTAACTCCCATCATAGGATTAGCAAGACCAATATCTTCATAAGCAATAACCAACATTCTTCTATATATACTTTCAAGATCTCCACCTTCAATAAGTCTTGCGAGATAATGTAATGAAGCATCTACATCACTTCCACGAATACTTTTTTGAAATGCAGATAAAACATCATAATGTTCATCTCCGTTTTTATCAAAGTTAAAATTAGTAGAGACATTCATTTCTTTTATGTTTTCTATACCGAAAGTATTACCAAAACTATAATAACAGAATTCAATTAGATTATAAGCATATCTTAAATCTCCACTGGATATTTTAGCAATAAATTCTATGGTTTTTTTATCTAGATTCAAATCGTTAAAAACTGTTTTGATTCTATTTATTCCTTTAATAATATCCTTATCTGTAAGTTCTTTTAATTCTAAAATCTGACATCTACTTCTAATCGCTGGATTGATTGTATAGTAAGGATTAGTAGATGTTAAACCTATTAAAATAACTAAACCACTTTCTAAATATGAAAGAAGTAAATCCTGTTTATCTTTATTCATTCTATGTATTTCATCAACTATTAAAATAATGCTGCCATACATCTTTGCTTCTTCAAATACTACTTCAAAATCCTTTTTATTATTTATAGTAGCATTTAAAATTCTATATCTTAAATCAAGTTCTTCAATTAAAGCAAGAGCAATTGTAGTTTTACCGATTCCACTTTTACCAAATAATATCATATTAAAAATCTTTTTATTTTTTGTTAAGTTTGTAAGTATTTTATCTTTTCCAATTAAATGAGATTGACCAATAACTTCTGAAAGTTTATTTGGTCTTAATTTATTCTGTAAAAGTTCCATAAAATCACCAATATTATTGTATCAAATAAAGTGTAAAATTACTATTTTTTATTTAACAAGTAAAGAATTATATGAGATAATATGTTTGGATGAAGAGTTATGAATAATAAAGATTTAATAGAAAAATTTAAAATATATTTAACAGTTGACAGAGGATATTCTAAACTAACTGTTGATGAATATGACTATGAGTTAAATAAATTTAATAGCTATCTTAAAAATAGTAGTTTTGAATCTGTCTCTTCAGAAGATATAACTAACTATATTAAACAAAACTTTAATACTTTAGAAGCAAACAGTATAAATCATAAAATAGCTGTTATAAGAAGTTTTTATAAATTCCTTATATCTGATCTTAATTTTAAAAATAATCCTGCTCAGAAAATTGATTTATTAAAAACTCCAAAAAGACTTCCTAAATTTTTAACTAAAAGCGAAATAAATAATCTTTTAGCAATTAATCTTGAAACAGCTTTTGATTATAGAAACAAGGCAATGATAGAACTTATGTATGCAAGCGGTCTTAGAGTAACAGAATTAATAAATTTAGAACTCAATAACATTGATTTAAATAATGATATTGTTAGAACTTTTACTAAAGGTAATAAAGAAAGAATAATTCCAATTAACGAAGAGGCATCGAGTTCACTAAAAATATATATAAATGAATTTAGAAAAGATTTATTAAAAAAAGGTACAAGTAATATATTATTTTTAAACAACAGGGGCAGTAAACTGACTTCAAATGGTTTTAGAAGCATATTAAAAAGACTGCAGTTTCAAAAACATATTGATTCATACTTAACACCACATGTTATAAGACATTCATTTGCCACTCATCTACTTGATAACGGTGCAGATTTAAGAAGTATCCAGGAACTCCTGGGACATGAAAATATTACAACTACTGAGATTTATACTCATGTAAGTAACGAAAAGTTAAAAGAAAATTACAAAAGTGCTCATCCAAGAGCGAGAAAGGAAAAGTAAAATGTTTAAAAGAATATTTTTAATAGTATTAGATAGTGTAGGTGTAGGAGAGGCAACAGACGCAGCTGAATTTGGTGATAAAGGCGCAAATACATTAGGACATATTATTGAAGGAAAAAATTATAATTTAGATATATTGGAAAATCTTGGTATGCTTAATCTTGTTGGTAAAAACGAAGAGAAAACATATGCATACTATATGAAAGGAAAACCTATTTCATTAGGAAAAGATACCTTAAATGGTCATAACGAAATGGTAGGGGTAGTGGCTAGTGAACCTTTTAAAACATTTCCTAATGGATTTCCTTTAGAGTTAATTACAGAAATAAAAAAAGCAACAGGAAGAGAAGTAATTGGAAATATTGTAGCAAGTGGTACTGAAATAATAAATGACTTAGGCGAAATGCATATGAAAACAGGAAGCCTTATAATATATACTTCTGCTGATTCTGTACTTCAGGTGGCTGCTCATGAAAATATTATTCCAATAGAGGAACTATATGATATATGTAAAAAAATAAGAAAACTTACCGAAAGAAAAGAATATAAAGTAGGAAGAGTAATTGCTCGACCTTTTATAGGTACTAATAATAACTTTACCAGAACAGCAAATAGAAAAGATTTTTCACTTGAACTTGATACAAATGTATTAGATATATTATCACAAAATCAGATTGACGTATATGGAGTAGGAAAGATAGGGGATATATTTAGTAATAGAGGAATTAAAGTGTCAATTAAAACAAAATCTAATTTAGATGGAATGATGAAGTTAGTTGATTTTTCTAAATCAGATTTTACTGGACTATGTTTTGCTAATTTAAATGATTTTGATTCATTGTTTGGCCATAGAAGAGATAGAGATAACTATTTAAAAGCTCTTGAAGAATTTAACCATTATTTACCAATATTCTTAAAAAATATCACTAAAAATGATTTGGTAATAATAACTGCTGATCACGGTAATGACCCTACATATAAAGGCACAGATCATACTAGAGAAAATGTTCCTATTCTTCTTTATTCTCCAAGATTTAAAGAATCAAGAAGAATGAATGACAGAGAAACTTTTGCTGATATAGGCGCAACAATATTAGATAATTTCAATATAGAAAATCCTTTAATAGGAAAGAGTATATTAAAAGATATAAACAGTTAAAAAAGATATACATAAACTTGTATATCTTTTTATTATCGCTAAACTAATAAATTAACGACTTTTGCTACTATTACTAGAATTATTAGAATTTCTTGAGTTTTTTCTTGCAGTATTATTCTTTCTTGCTTTACTTCTACTTCTACTATTGTTTTCGTTTCTAGAAGTATTAGAGTTGTTTCTAGAATTAGTCATTTCTTAATCACCACCTATTTATAGTATGGAATATTTTATATATAAAATGTATATAATTAGTGATTAAATATGGAAATAATTGGACCTTTGTTAATTTCATCCATTGCAGGTCTTTCTACTGTACTTGGAAGTTTAGTAGTTTATTTAAAAATTAAGAAAATTGATGAATTTATCACTTTTTGTCTTAGTTTTTCTTTAAGTGTAATGATAGCAATTTCTATCTTAGAACTAATACCTATCTCATCATTTGATATAGTAAATAATTATGGATACTTAAAAGGTATTATTACATGTTTAGTATTATTTATTATAGGTGTATTAAGCATAACAATAATAAATAAAGAAATAGATAAACGTATAAAAAGTGTAAACCAAAGTAAAAGTTTATACAGAGTAGGGGTTCTTAGTATGCTTGCACTTATGATACATAATTTTCCTGAAGGTATTGCCACTTTTATGAGTGCTTACACAGATTTAAGTCTAGGAATTAGTCTAAGTATAGCTATAATGATGCATAATATTCCTGAAGGTATTTCAATTGCGGTTCCACTTTACTACAGCACAGGCAGTAGGAAGAGAGGAGTACTACTTACCTTCATTTCTGGAATAGCAGAACCTATCGGTGCAATATTAGCATATATATTCCTTAAAGATTATATATCAGATGTACTTATATCAATAGTATTATTAATAGTTGCAGGAATAATGATAACACTTGCAATTAATGAAATATTACCAGAAGCAATTAAGTATAATAAACCTAAGTATTTAAATATTGGTATTATATTAGGAAGTATACTTGTATTAACAAATCATCTAATTTCAATATTGTTTACTTAGTATAATATATATTATCGGAAGTT
>CAZVIQ010000002.1:0-43337 GCA_964626795.1 uncultured Muribaculaceae bacterium | reverse complement strand
GATAAATATCCTAAGATAGACATTAATGATGCTCCACACAAATCAATTATCAAATCTTTCATAGTATCTACCAATGCTAATCTTCCGATAAGCTCCGTGCCATCTTCTAAAGCGTATTTTTGCATATTCATTCCAAGTAATCCATCAAATGTGAATTCATACATTTCCCATATAGTACCCACTGTCATTGCAAAACAGATAGAGAATATCAATACAAGTATTGGTGACAAACTCATGCTTTTTAAATTCTTGTTTAAAAGAAGTACAATACTAAAACCTATAGAACCAAGCATCATACTACTAGAAAAATGAAGTATTGTATCCCAATTATCATATTTATAATAAAAGTTCCTTACCTCCCCTAGAAAGATAGAACCGTATAAAAAAAATAAATATAAAAAATATATTACAGGTGGAATTTCAAGTTTTAATTTTTTTGATATAATATTTGGCAGAAAAAATGCGACTATACCTAAAGCACATTGTATAAGAATTAAAATCTTATTACTGTCATACTCTCTTGTGATAATTAATTCTGCAGTCAAATAAAAGGCAGGTATTATCAAAGAAATTAATATAATTAAAGCTAATAGTTTTCTTCTTTTTTCTTTCATAAAATTCTCCTCATTTATTTATATTAAAACTTCAAGAAAATATTACTGTTTATACTCCTCTAGATTGAATTTCTGCTATTTTATTAAATACTTCTGAAGCATTATCACCAGTTATTTCGGTATATCCTAGTTCTTTTAACGCCTGTATCTTAACTGTATTTAATTGCTGAGTTCTACTAAGCTGCTCTTCTTTTTTACTTTTTAATTCATCTACAAATCTATTGTGTGATTCAATAAGTTTACTTTTTGTCGCACCACCATTACTATAAAGATTAAATGCAGTAAATATTATACTTTCTAACATAAACTGTGCAGTTTCATTGAATTTAAATTCTAAAGGATCTGTAAATCCTGTCTTTTTTGATAAATATCCAAATATATATTTAATCTCTGGTATATTATCAATTGACTGAAGTGTATGATAAAGATATAGAAATGAATAATATGTATCTTTCTTCTTCTCATCACTAAATTTCTCTTTAATTAAGAAAATTAAATCATTTAATAAAACCTGTTCTTCTTTAGTTAAATTTTTCATATCAAAGTACTGATCAGTTAAAAAAGATTCTTCCTTAAGATTTTGATTTAATCTTAACTCTACTCCTTCTAAATATTCAGCATCTACCTTTATAGTTTTTAAAGTATCCTCGTCTCCGTCTTTTATATCTAATAATTTAAATAATAATATTTTTTTCTCTTTTGGCCACTTGTTTAAACTTTCAAGTTCTAAGTAATTATATATCATTTGCCTTGAAACTCCTAAATACTTAGCTAATTTTACTTTTGAAATTCCTAACTCTTGTAATAAATCATTTAAATAACTCATTTAAATCTTCTCCTTATCTTACTCTTTAATTGTATAACACTTTACACTTAACTGTCAAGTTATTAGTTTAATTCTTTTAAATTTACATTTTTTGTACTATATATTTATAAATACCAAAGTTTAGTATTATTCCTTCTAACTTCCTTTATAAAGCCACCACCGATACATTCATCATCTAAATATAGAACACATGCTTGTCCAGGAGTTACCGCTGTTACATTATTATATTTTACTTTTATTTCATTATTTTTTAAATATTCTATAGTTACCGGAATATCTTTTTGTCTATATCTAAATTTAGCATTGCATTCAGCAGGTCTTAAATCACTAATATAATTTAAATTTTCAATAATAGCTTCATCACTTAAAAGATATTCGTTATTTTCACCAAATGCGACATAAAGAATATTATTCTCAAGATCTTTACCTACAACATAGTGCTTATCTTTGTTACCACTTAATCCAACATTTTTTCTCTGACCAATTGTATAATTCATTAGACCGTTATGAGTGCCAATTATCTCTTTAGTATCTATATCAATAATATTTCCCTCTTCTCCAGTTAAATAGTTAGAAACAAACCTTTGATAGTTTCTCTCACCTATAAAACATATACCTGTTGAATCTTTTTTATCAAATACAGGAATATTATTTTCCTTTGCAATGTTTCTTACTTCTTCTTTTAAATATTCTCCAACAGGAAAAAGTATATTTTCAAGTTGCTTTTTAGTAACCTGACTTAAAAAATATGTCTGATCCTTATTATCATCTAATCCTTTTAATAGTCTGTTATCTTTAAGCCTTGCATAATGACCGGTTGCAACTTTATCTGCTCCAAGTTTTTCAGCTTCTTCTATAAATTTATCAAACTTAATATATTTATTACACATTATATCTGGATTAGGGGTTCTTCCTTTTTTTAATTCTTCAAGAAAATAAGTAAAAACATTATCCCAATATTCTTTAATAAAATCCACTCTATAAAGAGGTATATTGAGTTCATCACATACCTTTTTAGCATCTATAAAATCTTTTTCCTGCGGGCATACATCATCAGTAATACCTTCAGCATCATTATTTATATTGGAATCCCAATTTTTCATAAATAGTCCTACTACATCATATCCTTCTTTTTTTAGAAGATAAGCTGCTACAGCACTATCTACTCCCCCACTCATTCCGACAACAACTTTCATAGTTTTCACCTGGTTTTATTATACCATATAATTTTTATTTATTTACTAATTTTACAAAGCCAATTTCTTCTTTATGTATTAACAATTAAATTATATTGTAAGAAGAAATAAACTTAAATACATTTCTAAAACACTTATAATAATTGAGGTTACTATAAATAATAAATAAATAATAATATATTTTTTAGTATATAGTTTTATATTGATTTCTTCATTTGTACTAAAAAACAAATATATCTTTTTAGAAAATTTTATAGAAAACATAATAAACATTAAAATTAAACATATATTAAGAATTTTAAATGGAAAAATAAAATATATTAAATACATTAATCCTTTAACTTTATAAGTATATATAAACGAACTAATCATAAAACCAAAGGTAAAAAATATATAAAAATCAAAAAATAAAACAAGTGGTAAAAGTATAAATATAACCGAAGATATAAATATTAATGAATAATTTACTAAATTATTAGTTATTTCATTCATTACTCCTTTCTTAATGCTATAACTTTTATTTAAAATTAAAGAAATATATTCTGTTATTTCTGTCTTTATTATTAACTTGTCCATTTTATCAATTAAAAAAATAAAAACCAGACCAAAAAGAAAACCTAGTCCTGCTATTAATAATAAAATAAATAATATTTTCTTATCAATTATTTTTTTCATAATAAAGTATATTAAGGTATTTTATTTTTATACATAATGTTATATAATATTAATGAGGTTGTTATGAAAAAGATAAAGATTAAAAAGAAAAAATTAAAATTAATTATGACATGGATTGCATTAATATTGACATGTTTAGGGGCATTGTCTTCTATACTTGTAATGATTATGAAGATTTAAAAACACAAATTATTTTGTGTTTTTTATTTTGCCAAATCTTCTATCTCTACTAGTGTATTCAATAAATGCTTTATCAAGTTCTTTTTCATTGAAATCAGGAAAATAAACTTTGGGAAAATACATTTCTGCATATGATACCTGATATAACATAAAATTACTTATTCTTGTCTCTCCACTTGTTCTAATCATAAAATCAACTGGAGGAAGAGAATTATATAAATAATTATAAAATGTTTGTTCATTTATATCATGTTCTTTTATTTTTCCTTTTATTATATCTTTTGATATTTTTTTAACTGCATCTACAATTTCACTTTGTCCACCATAATTAAGACAAATATTAAATATACCACCTGTATTGTTCTTAGTAGTCTCAGTTATCTCATCCATGGCAGATAAAATATCATTTCTTAAAGGTTTATCTCTCCCTGAAAATAATACTTTAATATTTCTTTTATTAAAAAATTCCTGATCTTTTTTAAAACATTTAATAAATAAATCCATTAAATAATTTATTTCTTCTTCACTTCTATTAAAATTTTCTGTAGAAAATGCATAAACACTTAAATATTTAACTCCTTTTTTTAATGCATATATAGATATTTTTTTTAAATTTTTATATCCAGCATAATGTCCAGCAGTTCTTTTTTTACCTTTTTCCTGTGCCCATCTTCCGTTTCCATCCAATATTATAGCAAGATGATTAGGTATTTTTACTTCTTCCATTTTTTCTCCTCATATATAATTATATATTATTTACTTCGTTTTTAATAGAGTATTTACATCCACAGTAGTTTTGTCTATATAGATTATATTTTTTACTATTTATAATAGATTTTTTATATCCATCATTTTTCTTAAAATCCGAATAAAGATATTTTATATTATATTTTTTTGAAAGCCTTTCCCCTATTCCATTGATTATTTTTGAGTTCTTATGAGGACTTACAGTCAATGTAGTACCAAAGTATTCAAAGTTATTTAATGACGCTAATTCTGCGGTTTTTTCAAGTCTTAAATTAAAACACTCATTACATCTAAGTCCACCTTCATTTTCTTTTTCAAGTCCTATAACTTTATTGTCATATTCTTCATTTAAATAATCAATATCTAAATATTTAATATTTTCTCTATTTATCAGCTTAATTAATTTAATTAATTCTTTTTTTCTTTTTATATATTCTTCTTCTGGATAAATATTTGGATTATAAAAAAGAACTGTTATATTAAAATATTCACAAAGAAGTTCAAGCACATAACTGCTACAAGGACCACAACAGGCATGTAAAAGTAACTTAGGTTTATACTCTAAGTTACTAATAATTTCTTTAAATTTTATATCATAATTAATAATATCCATAACAATCATAAATATTATAAACTATTTTATATTATAATTAAATACTTTTAGTAGATTCTTTGTTATTTAGATTTTTTTCCATATGTATAAGATGCATCTATTAACGCATCAAAAATTCTCTCACTATACTCATCATTTAATAATTCAGGATGCCATTGTAACCCTAAATGAAAGTCTGCATTAAAACTTTCTACTGCTTCAATTACTCCATCGGGAGAAAGAGCAGCGACTAGATTGTATCCAGCATCTGGAACATGAAAATTATGTTTACTATTTACTGAAATTTTATCTTTACCGATAATACTATGTAAAAGAGTATTCTTTAATATCGTTACTTCATGAGCATATTCTTCTTTACTATTATGACTTATAGTACTGTTTGCGTCGTTTCTTTCATTAGCGATATTTTCTTTACCGTAATGACTTATTATTTGCATACCTGCGCATATTCCAAGAAAGGGAATGTTTTTTTCACGTGCATAATCATAAATAAAACGTTCATATGGATATATTCTTGTCGCGCCTGGTTTAACTATAGCATGACACATTCTAAGTGAGTCTATTAAATCCTTCTTATTTCTATCGCTAAGTTGAGGTAATTCACTAATTCTAAAGTTAGTATATTCAATTCCTTGAGTAGGAAATATACCTATAGGTAATCCTCCTGCTTTTGAAACTTTATTAATTATTGGTGAAAACACTTCATAAATTTTATCACCATCAGTATCAGTATAAGGCCATTCAACAATTCCTATTATTGGTTTAGACATATTAATTCTCCTTTTTTATGGCATATATTATACTACTTTACAACATATTTGTACAGAAAAAAAGAGAATTACCTTTCTCCTTCTTCGAGCATAGTCCTTATAAATATTCCATATCCCCTTTTTACATCATCAATAACTACGTTAGTTACTGCACCTATTATTTTATTGTTCTGTATGATTGGACTTCCGCTCATACCTTGTACAATACCTCCAGTACTTTCAATGAGTGATTCATCCGCTATCTCAAATAAAATAGCTTTTGTAGTATTTAGTTTATTTTTATCTTTATCTATAATATATATATTATATTCTTTTATTAATTCACCATTTATAATAGTTCTTATTTTAGCAGGTCCACTTTCTATTTCATCAAATGTACTAACTTCTAGCACACTGCTATTATTTATATTTCCAGAATAAGTTCCATATATACCAAATTCAGTATTTTTAACAACGCTACCTATTTCATTATTATATAGTATAGTTGCATTCTTACTTCCTACAGTTCCATTTGTACTTCTATCAATACTATTTACATAACTAGAGAATATACTCCCATTTTTAATCTCTACTCTCTTACCAGTATCACTAAGAATTATTTCATGTCCAAGAGCTCCATATATTCTTGTTACAGGATCAACAAAGGTTAGAGTTCCAATACCAGTAACTTTATCTTTAATATATAGACCTGTTTTATAAACATCTTCTTCATAGATTAAACTAAGCTTTAACTCAATTATTTTATTATTTCTTTTTACTTCAATACTAACTGCATCATCAACTATATTTTCACTTATTAAAGATGAAAGATCATTTATAGAATGTATGTCATTTCCTTCCACTTTTAAAATAACATCTCCTATTTTAAGTGTTTCTTTAGCAATAAACTTATCATTTACCTTATAAAATCCAACTACTATTAATCCTTCACTATTAAGAGTTATTCCAATATTATCCCCACCAGGAATAACTTTTTCAGAGTAAGCAAATAGATTGAAATTAAACATAAAAAATGATAATAAAATTATAATTACTTTCTTTCCATATCTCATATTTATATTATGAACTAAAATATTATAAATAAAAAACCAATAATTGTTATAGTAATTATTGGTAATCTTTTAATTATTCTTCTTTAAAATCTGATAATGTTCCATCTGGATTAACTATCTTTGTCACAGCTTCATGAGCATTTTTTAATTTTTCTGAACAGAATTCAATTAAATCAGTAGCTTCCTTATATTTTAAAATCGACGAATCTAAATCAATTTCTCCGTTCTCAAGCTCTCTAGTTATAAGTTCTAATTTTTTTAATGCTGTTTCAAATGTTAACTCTTCCATTTATATCACTTCCTTTACTGAAGCATTTATGCTTCCATTACTTATCATTATATTTATATTATCAGATACTTTTAATTCGTTCTTATCTTTTATTATTTTACTGCCTTTATATAGAATCGAATATCCTTTATCCAATATATTTTTAGGATTTAATAAATTTAATTTTATTGATATATTATTAAACCTATATTCGTTTTTTTCTATTATTCTTTTAATATTGTAATTTATTTTTTCTATTGTATGATCAAGTGCTAGTTCCTTTGCTTCATATAAGTTTATTGGATTATTTAAAATATGATTGTTTTTAAAGAACGCGAGTTTTTCTTCCTTCATACTGTATATTTTGCTTATAGCATTAATATTTCTAAGCCTTGAGTCATCAAGTACTTTTAATAATTCTTCTTTTGAAGGAACTACCATTTCAGCCGCTCCTGTCGGTGTCGGAGCTCTTTTATCTGCTACAAAATCCGAAATTGTAAAGTCTATTTCGTGCCCTACTGCACTTATTATAGGAGTATTACATTCAAATATGGTTCTTGCAACAATTTCCTCGTTGAAAGCCCATAAATCTTCTATACTTCCTCCACCTCTTCCAGCTATGATTACATCCAGATTGCTCTTATCTGCAAGCTTTATCTGTTTAACAATATCTTCTTTAGCTCCTATACCCTGAACTAAACTTGGAAATAATATTATTTCACATATAGGATATCTTCTATTTATAGTGGATATTATATCTTTTATAGCAGCTCCTGTTGAAGCAGTTATAACTCCTATTCTTTTAGGAAGTTTAGGTAAAGGTTTTTTATGACTTTCATCAAATAATCCTTCTTGACTTAACTTTCGTTTTAATTCTTCAAATACTTTATATAAGTCTCCTACTCCATCTTCTTTCATATCAGTAACAGTTATTTGATAATTTCCACCTGCAACATAAACAGTAACTTTTCCTTTAACTAAAACTGAATCACCATCTTTAGGTGTAAATAAAAGTGGATAGCTTCTATAATTAAACATTACTGCATTTATTCTTGATTCTTCGTCTTTCAAAGTAAAATATAAGTGACCTCTCGGATGAAATTTTAAATTACTTATTTCGCCTTTTATGTATACATTGTTTAAGAATTCATTATTATCCATTATACTTTTTAAATAACTATTAATGTCTTGAACACTTAAATAATTCTCGTTATTCATGATTAACCTCATTACTTAAAATACTATCAAGAGTAGCATTTATCATTTTAATTACTTTATCATCACTATATTTTTTACCAAGCTCTACTCCTTCATTTATACTTACTATACTTGGAGTATCATAAAACATTAGTTCATACGTACAAATTCTAAATATTGCCTTATCAGTTGTTCCAAGTCTATCTATTGTCCAGTTCTTTAAATGCTTGTTAATAATAGTGTCTATTTCTTTTTCTTTTTCTAATACTCCATAGACAATATCATTAACAAATTTATTTTCTATTTTTACATTTTCTTTTATTATTTCATTTATATCATATTCTATTTTCTCTTTTCTATATAAATATATTTGATATAAAATAACCATTATTTTTTCTCTTAATTCACTTCTACTGACTTTCATAAATCCTCCATATTAATTATACAATAAATTACAATTTAATTAAAGAAAAAAAAGCTTGTTTTTAAACTATTCTTCTCTTTTTTCCATTACATAAATATTTTTCTTTAAATACCTATTTCTATCTTCATTAGTTGAATTAATAACATACATTATAAATTTAATACCTATTTTTTCATTTTCATATGGTTTGTATTCTTCTTCTAACATATACTCAGGTATATAATCTTTAACTTCTGCATGTTCTTCTTCATTTAAAAGTAATAAACCTGCTCTTAAATATGCACATCTGAGTAATGATGCTATCATTTTTTTTGCTTTATTATATTCATAGTCGTGAGTATTAAGAAGATTTGGAATTTGTTCGTATATCTCAATTTCTAAAAACTGCTGTTTTAATAATTCAAATTCATCATCACTAAGATCTAAATAATTTTTCATATAATCAGATAAGAATAGCGATGAATTTTTTACATCAAAATTTTCAGAGATTAACTTAGTCTCTATTCTTTTTATGACAAAAGATAAATCATATTTTATTTTCATTAAATCAACACTTAAATGAGAAACTTTTTCATTTTCAATATATTCTTCTAAAATATTTAAAAAAAGTATAAATATTTCATTTATAAATGCATTATTAATTTCAAAAGATAAATCAATATTGTTTAAACAATAATAAATAGATTCACTTTGCTTTACACCAACAATTTTATTTTCTGGTTCATTTGGTAAAAAGTTTTTATTATTATGAACTCTTTCAAATAAATTGTTTATTATTCTTCTTGGAATTTTATAAAAATTCTTTTGTGATAATAAACTAATGCTTGCAGATTCATATTTATCCAAAACTTCTGTTGCTAATATATAATTTATTATAGAATTAATGATGTTTGAATCATATGTAATTTCACTATAAATTAAAGATTCTACTTCTAAAGCTATATTTAAATCTCTTATTGCTTTATTATATTTATCACTGTTTTTATTACCAGAAATTTCCAAATTATATAATCTCTCATAAATACCATCAATAACTTCAGTTATTCTAAATAACCTTTTAGTATATTCAATAATCTTTTCATCATATTCAAAAGAATTCTCCATTATTGCACTTCCTTATTCATAATATTATAAATAAAAAAATAACAAAAGTAAATTTTTATTTTTAAGGATTTTTATTCAAGAACTAATTTACTTAAATACCTAAAAGTATTTCTTATTCCTTCAGTAAATACTTTTTCTATATAAGAACTAGTTTTAAGACCGATTTTAGACATATTATTTGAATAATCTTTATATTTAGAATTTAAATATTCCTTTGAATCAATTTCTTTACCCTGTTGTATATCTTTTTCAAATTCTTCAATAGCTTCATTGGTTAAAGCTGCTTTCTTATATTGTCCATATTCATAATATCCACCTACCTGAGATGAATAAAGAGCTAGAAAAAATATAAAGAAAAGTATAATAGTTATAGTCATATAATTTTTATTCTTTTTTTTAGGTTCCATATGCACCTCCCTTTACTATTTCTGAAATTACTTCAGCAAGAATTTCCAACGTATTATAAACTTGTTCAATATTGTTTTCTACTGCGCCTATTTCTATTAAAACTGAATTAGTGCTTATATCCTGATTAAAAATATAATTATTTCCACCTTTCCCGCCTTTTTTCATTATTCCTCTTGATATACCTTTAAGTTTTTCTTCCATTCTATTATTCATATCGGTAACAATTTTTAAATTTTCCTCGCATTTTTTATTATCCATACCAACTACAAAAAGTATTCTTGCATATTCTTTATCTTCTGTTTTTAAAAGTGTTACATTTAATGGAGCAGAATCTCTATGTATATCTATAAAATATCTTAATCCTGAATTATTTTTAATAGCTTCATTTAGAAAATATCTTGAAGCTCTGTAACTGTAATCATAAGTAAGTCCGTTACTATTTAAATACTCTTTTATATTGTTTTTTTCAACTATAGTATTTACTCCTAAATTTACAAGTTTTTCTTTTAATGTATAAGAAGCAATCATTACATTTGGTTTAATATTATAATTATTTAAAAGTTCTGAACTATATTCTTCAAGCTGATGTGTATTATAAATATAAACAACTGGATTAGACACTACTGTTTCATTTATATCTTCCACATATACAGAATTATTTTTTTCATAACTGTCATAGTCATCATGCTCGTTTTTAAACACTGAAAGATCCTCTTTACCTATTACTTTATTAAAAGAAGCATATACAATATTTTTAGGAGTTGTTATATTAACATCCACAAGTTTTAATAAATAACTTTTCTCATTTATCATATTATTTAATGAACTATTTAATAAGAAGTTTTTAATGTTTATTACTTTTCCGTTAAACACTATACTTACTAATACATAAAAAACATACAGATAACAACCTGTTTTTATAAATCTGTTAAATTTATGTTTTGTTTTAAATCTTCTTTTCATATATAAAGTATATATTATGAAAATCACAAATTATGTAGAAATTATGTTATTTCTTTAAGAAAAACTTGATTTTTAATAGGAATTTTGATAAACTTTAAAAGTATTCATGAGGAGGTGGATTATGCCAAATATTAAAAGTGCTATAAAAAGAGTAAAAACTACTGTAAAGAAACAGGTATCAAACAATGATTTAAAATCTTCTATGAAAACTGCTATTAAAAGAGTAGATAAAAATGTTCGTGAAGCAAATAAAGAAGAAGCAGCAAAAAATTTAAATCTAGCATTTAAGAAAATTGACAAGGCATGTAAAGCTAACGTTATTAAAGATAATGCTAAAAACAGATATAAATCAAATTTATCAAAAAAAATAAATGAATTAAAGTAGTCTTTGCTACTTTTTTTTGTTATACTTATAATATGAAAAAGATAGTAAGTTTTATATTTATTTCTTTCTTAATACTGCTAATACCTTTAGTATATTTTAATATTGATACTATAACTGACTATACAATTAAATTCTTCACCAAAAATATGCCTTTAGTAATTGAAGACAGCAATGACTATAGAAGAGATTATAATTTTAAGAGATTTATGTATCTTGATGATTACAAACCTATGAATAAAGATGATTTAGAAAATATATATTTTAATATTCTTAATAATGGATGGGATACATTTACATTTTATTGTCCTGATGAATATGAAAGATGTCTTGATGATATAAGAGTTATGAGTAATGATACTACTTTAATAAGCAAAATAAACAACTATGTTAGTCCATATAACAGTTTTGCATATTTAGATACTTCGATAGATGAATATGGTACGATAACTTTAACAGTTCATAAATCATATACTCAAAATGAAATAGAACTTCTTAATGAGAAAGTTAAGGAAGTTATTGAACAGTTAGAATTAAAAGAAAATGAAGTTGAAAACAATCTTAGAAAAATAAAATATTATTTAGTAAATAATGTAACATATGATGATGACTTTCTAGGCGGAGATGTAAAAAGTCCATCTACAAAAGCTACTGGTGCTTTATTTGATGGAAAAGCAGTATGCAGTGGTTACAGTGATGCAATGGCTTTATTTTTAGACAAACTTGGAATTCCAAATATAAAGGTATCTACTGAAAATCATATCTGGAACTTAGTTTATATTAATGATAAATGGAGTCATATTGATATTACTTGGAGTGATACTGACAGTGAACATGATTTAAAAGATAAATTTTTCTTAATAAGTACTGAAAAATTAATTGAAATAGATAAAAAAGAACATAATTTTGATACTACGTTCTTTATTGAAGCGAAATAAACTCATCTATTTCTTTAAATGTATTATTTATATTATTGAAATCTACATTAAACCAATTAATATTATTAAATTGATGCCTGTACCATGTATATTGCCTTTTTGCATAGTGTCTGGTATCTTTTTTTATGTCTTCTATTGTTGACTCTAAATCTAATTCTCCTTTAAAATAAGGAATCAATTCTTTATATCCAATTATATTACTTAAACTGTAATATTCTTTTTCATATAATTTTTTAGCTTCTTCTACAAGTCCAACCTTTATCATTTTATCTACTCTGTCATTCAGTCTTTTATAAAGTTCTTCTCTTTCAGTAGTTAAACCTATAATAATGAAATTGTACAAAGGCTTATCTTTTTCATCAGAGTTTTTAATAGAATTACCTGATTTGTATGAATTTATAAATCTAATTAATTTCTTTCTATTATTTTTATGAATATCATTTTCAGAAATTGAATCCGCTAAAGCTTTAAGTTCTTCATTAGATAGATTTTCATAACTATCATTGATTTTAACTTCATCTTCAAGTTTATAATCATATAAAAGAGCTTTAGTATATAGCCCACTTCCTCCAACCACGATTACATTTCTATTCTTTTTTATTAGGTTATCAAGTACTTTTCTACCTTCCTTTTGAAAATCATATATTGTATAGTAATCATTAAGTGAAATATTACTGATAAAATAATGAACTATACCTTCCATTTCTTTATCAGTTACTTTTGCAGTTCCAATTGAGGTTTCTTTGTACATAGCCATTCTATCAGTATTAATAATTTCTGCATTATATTTTTTAGCAAGCATTATGCTTAATTTAGTTTTACCAATACCAGTAGGCCCTACAAGAACTATTATTTTACTCATTATTCTACCCTCTTAAAGAGCTTTTCAAGTTCATATTTAGGATATTTTATAATAGTAGGTCTTCCATGAGGACAGGTATATGGAAATTCGCATTTAAACAGTCTATTTATAAGAGTTTCCTGTTCAATAGCTCCAATACTTGTGTTTGCTTTAACACTCATCTTACAGGCTAAATTCATTGCTAGACGCTCATTAAATTTTACTCTGTCAAAATCACCGTTAAACATATATATAAGATCAAATATTTTTCTAATACTCTCTTCTTCGTAACCTTCCTTAAGCCATATTGGATGAGAACTAATTTTAAAAGTATTTATTCCAAATTCCTCTATTTCAAAATTCATTGCTTTTAACACTTCTATATTTTCATTTATTATCATAAATTCATTTTTAGTAAGTTCTATATTTATAGGAATAATTAAATCTATTGAATCGTTTCTTTCTCTTTTTAAAGCATCTAAATATATTTCATAATTAATTCTTTCATTTGCAGCATGTATATCAATCATAAACATAGTACCAGAAGTTTCTGCAATAAGATAAGTACCAAGTGCAAGTCCTACAGGTGTAATTAAAATTTCTTCTTTATTAAATTCCACAGTTGGTTCATTCACGTCAAAACTCATTACAATTTCTTTATACTCTATCGGTTTAATTTCTTCTTTCTCTTTTACGGATAAAGGAATCTCAAACTTAACAGGTTCCTCATTATAAGCTTTAAAAGTATTATCTATATTATTTAGTTTATCTCTTATTAACGAAAAAACTAAATCTTTAAGGGCATTTATTTTACTAAATTTTATATCCTGTTTCGTTGGATGAATATTCACATCTATTAAAGTAGGATCAGTTTCTATATTTATTACAGTTATTGGAAATTTATTTTCAACAAGAAATGTATGATAAGAATCTTTAATTTCTTTATTAAGTTCACTATTTTGCACTACACGTCCATTAACAAGAGTAATTATAAAACTCCTGTTACTTTTATTTATACTAATATTACTTACATAACCACTTACTTTATAATCAAAGTTTTCACCTTCAATATAGTTCATATTTTTACTTACATTAAATCCAAATACTTCATGAATCGTTTTAAGTAAATCTTTACTTCCAGTAGTTTTAAATATTTCTTTTTCATCATTATATAAACTAAATGAAATATCTGGATGTGAAAGTGAAAGTTTTTCAAGATATAAAACAGTATTAGAAAGTTCAGTATTCAAACTTTTTAAAAACTTTAGTCTGGCAGGAGTATTGTAAAAAAGATTATTTACCTCAATAATAGTTCCAACTCTTGCGTCACCTTTATCTTTATTTATTAGTTTGCCACCTTTTATTTCTACAAAAGTTCCAACTCCACCTTTTGATGTATTTAATTTTATATGACTAACTGATGCGATAGAGGCTAAAGCTTCTCCACGAAAACCAAGAGTATTTATAAAAAATAAATCATTTTCACTTCTTATTTTACTGGTTGCGTGCCTGCTAAATGCCAAAAGTGCATCCTCTTCATCCATTCCTGATCCATCATCAGTAACTTTAATTTGCCTTGTTCCAGATTCTAAAAGTTCTATTTTTATACTTTTAGCACCTGCATCTATACTATTTTCCACTAGTTCTTTAACTACGTTTGCTACTTTCTCTACTACTTCTCCTGCTGCAATCTTATTTGCAAGATTTTCGGGCATTATTTTTATCTGTCCCATATATCACACCTCTGTTTTTTTAATTAATTACTATATCATCTTTTCTCTTACACTTATAAGACTTTCATCAAGTGTATATATTACAACATCTGTCTCTTTAACTATTTTAATGAAACCAAGACCATTAATTACAATATCTTCATTACCTTTTATATGTATAGTTTTCTTTGGAAGCATTTTTAACTTATCGTTAGTTTTAATTTTAATCCTTTCAAAATTAAGATTATTATTCATATAAAAACTAAAACTATTAGTTTTATCACCAAGATGATCTATTCTTAATATATTATCTACAATAACCGATTCATTAGGTTTAATTTGATAAGTCTTTACCTTTATTTCTTTTTTAGGAATTATTTTTAATACTTCATTTATATTCAAATGATTATAGATAGAGTTTTTAGTTACAAATCCTGGTGTATCTATAATAGTAATATCTCCTAGTTTTATATTTATAAAGTCACTTGTTGTATTAGGAATCGCACTTGTTGTTATAAATGGTTTTTCATTAATACTTGAAAGAAGCGTATTTATAAAAGTGCTTTTTCCAGCATTAGTAAAACCTACTACGTGTATAGTAGAAATATTTTTTTCTTTTAATAGATTTAAAAATTTATCAATATTATATTTTTTAAAACTACTTACGCACATAATATTCTCATTTTTATAATAATTGTTTTTAAAATATTCAATTAGTTTTTTATCTTTAATGCTTTTAGGTAATATATCTCTCTTAGTAAGCAGAATAAAAACATCTTTATTAAATTTATTGATATATTCTACTTCTTCTTTAGTTATATTTAAAACATCTACTAAATAAACGATAGCATTATTAGTACTGTTTATATTATCAATTATTTTCTTAAAATCTTTTTTTTCACTTACAATATCACAGTCACCATAATTTTTAATTTTAAAACATCTTTCACAATATTCAGCAGTATTAAGTTTATTTGACTTTACATATCCACTTTTATTAGCAACAGTGCTTTGTAATAATGAACCACAACCTATACATTTTTTAATCATAATATTTCCCCTTTATAAGTAAATCTTTTTTACTTAAAACTCTCCATATTGCTTTTTCTAAAAATTTATAAATAAATTTAATATGATGATCATTTGAACTCATAGCATTTACTAGAATACTTGTTATTCCAACTCTATTAGCACCTAAAACATCAGTAAAAAGTTGATCACCTACAGAACATACTTCTTTTTCTTTTAAATTATATATTTTAAGTATTTTTTCATATTTTTCTTTTCGAGGTTTTAAAGCAAAAGGAACACAATCTACAACTAAAGATTTTTGAAATGCCATCACTCTTGATTTAGGACTGTTAGACATAATAATGACTTTAAAACCAATCATTTTAACATCATTTATAAGATTCTTAAGTCTTTTATTTGCATCAATTACATTAATAGGCACTAAAGTATTATCTAAATCAAATATAATACATTTAAAGCCTTCACGTTTTAATTTTTTATAATTAATAGTATAAACACTTTTTTGATATTTATCTGGTACAAATTTAGTTATCATAGATACTCCTTTACTGCTTATTTTATTATAATATAAAAACTCTATATTTAAAAGTAAAATATAGAGTTATGTATTTCTAGCAAGCTTTATCACTTAATATATATGGACTAGATAAAGTTCCATCTCCACTTGTTACCACTATACATGATTTAAGAGAAACTGAGGGACGAACAGCACCAGAATTTACATGAGCATCATCGTATAAATCTCCGCCAGGACGTACTGAGAAAAGACACCACCAGCCTCCCCCTCTAACATCTTGACTAAAAGGTGATATAAGCCACCAATTAGATATCTCTGTTACATTATCCATAATATATGAATTTAAACTTTTTGTTCCATAAATGACTCCTGAATAATGTACCTCATCTGCAGTTAGTAAGGCAATTGGTTTTTGTAAGTATCCATTTCCTGTTGTTATACTTGCTGTATATCTACTTTCATTTGCATTCGGACATGCAAATGATGGTCTTTTATTTGCATAAAGTCGAACTCTCACAGGAAATGAAGAACCATCTCTATCAGAGCAATATACAGCAGTTTCACTTAAATAATTTGAATAAGAACTTAAATTACTTTCATACCAACTATCTATTTCTGTTTTAACTAAACTATCTGTTTGATTTCCACTGTAACCAGTTAAGTTATAAGTATATCCCATACGATATCGATTATTAGTTGTGTTAAACACAACTGATTTTATATGTCCACTAGTAGTTCCCTGTCCATTTCCTGAATATACTAACTTTATTCCATTTTCACTTGTTGTACGCACAATTCTCCATAAGTATCCTCCAAAGCTTGCCCAGTTGTTTTCTACTCTTCCTCTAAAATAGTAGATTCTTGTATTATCCTCTCCATATGTTAGTTCATTTTCTGTATAGTATAATCCTTTTCCATTTGTGTCTGATGATGAATTAGCGAAGTTTATACTTGAATCACTTTGTACAACATTGTCTAATAGTATTTTATTATATAAATATGGTGCTTCTTCAAAATATAATTTACAATGTGTGTTCTGTCTTAGTGGTTTTACAGAAACTTCACTTTCTATTCCGTTCCACATTACTGTTTCTCCGTTTGCACATTCATATGATAATAACCTATATGATTTACTTTCTTCTAGCTCTCCTACATATACATCATCTACATACATTGATACTATATTTATTGCTGATTTTGTCTTTTCAAATATTACTGTGCATTCTGTATCTCCAGCTTCTTTTACCAAGATTTTTTTGCTGTCATCATCCCAGAATAATTTTGTATTGTCATTTTCACAATTATAATCCATATACCAGTTGCCACTTGTCGGTACTGCTTTTATTACTGTTGATATTCCTTCTTCTATTTTTATCATGCTTAGTTTAGTATTCTTTATTTCACTGGATTTTGTTATATATATTTCTTTTTTATTATCAAATCTAAAAACTATTAATGAACTCATTAATAGTAAAGTAATTAATATACTAATTATAATAGCTTTCTTATTCATAATAAAATCACTCTATCCTTAAAGGGATTTTACCATTTATTGAAACATTATTCAAGATTTTTTAAATTAGATTCTAATAAAATCTATCTTCATATTCAAATTCCTTATCAAGTATTTTAACTGTGTCTCCTTCTTTAGCGCCAAGTTTGCGAAGTTCATCATCAATTCCCATAGTTTTTAGTTTTTTAGCAAATCTAAGAGTCGCTTCATCACTATTAAATCTGGTTTTTTTAAGTAGTTTGTGTAATTCATCACCTTCTAATAGCCAACTATTACCTTCTTTGATAATAGTGTAAGGCTTATTATTTTTAAATTCATAAAGTACATAATCTTCAAATTCATTTTCTTCATAAACTGAAGTTTCTTCTTCTTTTATAAGTGTTTCTTTAATTTTATAAAGAAGTGTATTAATATTTTCTTTAGTCACCGCACTTATTGGTATTACAGTTAAATCTGGAAACTCTTTTTTAAATAATTCTAAATTATCTTTTGAATTTGGTAAATCCATTTTATTTGCAACAATTATTTCAGTCTTTTTAGCAAGTTTATCACTATAACTTTCTAGTTCTCTTCTAATTATCTTATAATCTTCAATTGGATTTCTTCCTTCTAAAGAACTCATATCTATTAAATGACAAATAACTTTAGTTCTAAGTGTATGTTTTAAAAATCTATCACCTAGTCCTATACCTTCTGAAGCACCTTCAATAAGTCCTGGAAGATCAGCAACTACAAAACTATAATCTTCAACTTTTACAACTCCTAAATTAGGAGAAAGTGTAGTAAAATGATAATCAGCAATTTTTGGTTTGGATGCACTTATAATACTTATTAAACTACTTTTACCAACTGAAGGAAATCCTACAAGTCCTACATCTGCTAAAAGTTTAAGTTCACACTGTAAAGTTTTTTCTTCACCTTCTTCACCGTACTCACTTATAGTAGGTGCTTTATTTTTATTTGTTTTAAAAGCAGCATTACCTTTACCACCTTTTCCACCTTTTGCTATAATATGCTCTTCGTTATCTTCTATAAGATCACATATAATAAGTCCAGTTTCCGAATCTTTAATGGTAGTTCCCACTGGTACTTTTATAAAAGTATCTTCTGCATTCCTACCAGTTTTATCATTACCACTTCCATTGCCACCTTTATCTGCTTTAACAGTTTTCATATATTTTAAATCAATAAGAGTTTTAAGACCTTTATCTGCTTTAAATATAATGTTTCCACCTTTTCCACCGTTACCACCATCTGGACCACCAAGCTCAACATATTTTTCATGCCTAAAAGAAGAACATCCATCTCCTCCATTTCCAGCTTTTACTTTAATTATTACTTCATCGATAAACATACTGCTTTTCCTTTCTATTAAATAATTATATTTATTTCTCCAACTATTATTTTTCTAACATTTGGAGTATATTTTTAAATTTTTCTTTCCCTTCTTCAGATAAATTTTTATATTTATTTATTAAATTTCTATTTCTTTGTATTAATAATTCTTGATTTTGATGATTATATCCTAAATTCAATTCTTTTTCATTATAATTACATTTTCCAAGAATAAATACAATTAAATTATAATATTTATTTTTTTCAAAAATTATTTCTTCTAATTTTATTTTGTATCCCAATTTTATCATTTCAGTTCTAAGTAATAAATGGTCATTATTAGATATTGTTATAATTTTATTATACTTACGTTCCGATTCCTTTAAAATATTTAAAATAGTATATGTCCCCATGCCCGCTAAAACAAGAGTATTAATCTCAGATATATTAACAAATTCTTTCAATCCATCTGAAGTTTTAAAATTTATAAATTTATCAAGATTTAATTTTTTTGCATTTTCTTTAGCTCTACTAATTATATTTTCTTTTATATCTCCAGCATAAGAAATTATTCCTTTCTTTGCAAGATTTATTCCTATATGTGCCATATCACAACCTATATCAAGTACTATATCTTCTTTATCAATATTATTTAGTATTGCATTAATTCTTTTACTCAATTAAGAAATCCTTTAATTTTTTAGCTCTTGAAGGATGTCTTAATTTTCTAAGTGCTTTTGCTTCTATTTGTCTGATTCTTTCTCTTGTTACACCAAATTTTTTACCTACTTCTTCAAGAGTGTGACAACTTCCATCAAATAGGCCAAAACGTAATTCAAGTACTTCTTCTTCTCTTTTAGTTAGAGTAAGAAGCACATCTTTAAGCTCTTCTTTTAATATTTCATAAGTAGTAAATTCTTCAGGAGACATAGTTCTCTCATCTGCAAGAAAATCACCTAAATGTGAATCATCTTCTTCACCAATAGGTGTTTCAAGTGATACAGGATCCTGACTAATTTTTCTTATTTCAATTACTTTTTCTACTGAAAGTCCCATTTTCTTTGCAAGTTCTTCATTTGTAGGTTCACGATTAAGTTCAAGAGTCATTTGTCTTTCTATTCTTACCATTTTATTTATTGTCTCAACCATATGAACTGGTACTCTGATTGTTCTCGCTTGATCTGCAAGTGCTCTTGTTATAGCTTGTCTAATCCACCATGTCGCATAAGTACTGAATTTATAACCTTTATCATAGTCAAATTTTTCTACTGCTTTCATAAGACCAATATTTCCTTCTTGAATTAAATCAAGAAATAACAGTCCTCTTCCTACATATCTTTTTGCAATAGAAACTACAAGTCTTAAGTTAGACTCTGCAAGTATATTTTTAGCTTCTTCATCACCAGCCGCTACTCTTTTTGAAAGTTCCTGTTCTTCTTCTAAAGATAACAAAGATATTTTACCTATTTCCTTTAAGTACATTCTCACATTATCATTAACACTCATATCTTTAGATTCATCAGGTATATCAATAACTATATCTGCACTTGGCACTACAGCTGAGCCTTCATCTTCACCTTCTGGAAGAACCTCTATATTATTAGCAGTTAAAATATTATACAGTTCATCTAGTGAAGTACTGTCTATTTCAAGATCAATAAATTTTTTAGCTATCTGCTCATAAGTAATAAAGCCATCTTTTTTACCCTGTTCTATTAATTCATTTGTTCTTTCTTCAAATGATTTTATTTCGTTTACCATTCTAACACATCCTTTTTCATATTTACTATTTTTTCTAATAATTCTTTTTTTTCATTTATATCAATACTTTCATTCATTCTTTTTGTAAGTTTTTCTGTTTCTTTCTTTACAGAATATAATTTAACAGTATTTATATAATCTTCTAATTCTTCATCTGTATAATCTTCCATATGCTGATATGACATAATAAATTTAAGTGTATTATTAAGTTCTTCATTATCCAATATGGAAGTTATAAAATCTTTATAATCAAATATTTTATATTTAAGTTTATATGAGATTATTTCATTAGCAAAACTATTAAGTTTCCTATTATTTAGATATCCTAAATTTTTTTCATATATTTTAATTACATCACTATAGTTAAGCATTAAATATATTATTCTTATTTCACTGATTAAATATTTATCTAATTTTAATTTTGGAACTTCTTTTTTAATAACATTAATTTTTTCTTTTTTAACTATCTTACTTAAAAGTGTACTTTTATTAATGTTATATTTTTCAGAAAGTTGTGAAATTTTAATTTCCTGGAGTACAGAATCATTAAGATTGTTTATACTCTCAAGTGCTTCATTTATATATTTTGACAGTTCTTCAGCATTATCAAGATTCTTGTTCTTTTTAAGAAAGTCAAGTTTAAAATCTATGAAATCTACTTTATTTCTATATGCAGTAATAAACTCATCCTTACCAAACTTGGTTATTAGATCATCTGAATCTTTTGACTTACTAAACACTATAACTTTAGGATTAATTCCTATTTCAAGCATTTCTTCGCCTATATTATAAGTACCCAGTTTTCCCGCGTCATCCTGATCTAAATTAAGTACAACATTTACTTTAAGATTTTTAATTATTTCAAGTTGTTCTTTAGTCATACTTGATCCCATGAGCGCAACTGTATTTTTTATACCTATACTATGCAGTCTTATTGTATCCATAAAACCTTCACATATTATTACTTCTTTAGCTTTTCTAATATATTCTTTAGCTTTAGAAAAATTATATATTATTTTTCCTTTTTTAAATATTATTGTTTCGCTTGTGTTTCTATATTTGGAATCTGCTGAAGTCTTATATATTCTTCCACTGAAAGCCACTACATTACCTTCAGAGTCTTTTATTGGAAAAATAAGTCTGTTATAAAATATATCTTTTAATACATTTCCCTGTTCATAAACCAGATCAAGATCTACCAGTTCTTTTACACTATATTTCTTAGATAAGGCTTTACCTAATCCTTCATTTAAACTTACTCCTATATCAAATTCATCTATTAATTCTTTGGTAATATTTCTACTATCAAGATATTTTCTTGCTTCTGTTCCTTCTTTAGTATTCAAGTTATTTTTAAAAAATGCATTCGCCATAGCATTAATATCGTAATATTTATCATATTTGCTATCTGTTTTCTTAGTTTCATTAATATCAAGATGAATACCAGACTTGTCCGATAATATTTTAACAGCTTCGACAAAAGATATATTTAGATATCTCATTAAAAATGAAATCGAATTCCCTGTTTCTCCGCATACAAAACATCTAAATATCTGTTTTTGAGGACTAACTGACATACTTGGAGAATGATCATCATGAAAAGGACATACACAAAAATAATTTTTGCCTTTTGGAATCAAAGATAAATATGATCCAATTATATCTACTATATCATTTGATGTTATTATTTTATTAAGTATTTCATTATCTATAAAGCTCATACACCCTCCTACCTATATATATATGACAAAAAATTACAAAACGCTTTTTTTTTATTATAAAATTCTTAAAAACCGATTATTTTAAGATAATAAGTAGTTATTAAAATAAAAAAGAGTTATAAAAACTCTTTACTGTTCGCTTTCTTTTTTATCTATTATTTTTATTTCTGCCGGATTAAAATATCCCAAATAACCACTTTTATAAAGTACAGCATTATTAATATTTTTAACAGACAATATATTATTAATAAATTCTGCACTATTATTTCCAATTATATCTTTCTCAGTATATATAATTTTTTCAGATACATAGTATTCTTCATTATATAATAATTCGTATATTTTATATTTATTGGTACTTACTATTTCACCTTCTAAAGTAGTATTTAACTGTTCTAAAACAAATGTAGTATTATCACTTCTTACAAGAAGTTTTTGAAAGTTTTTAATATTATCTTTTACTTTACTATCATAAGAGAACTTTAAAATATTATCTTCATTTTTTAGTGTTCCTATATAACCATTGTTAAGCGTTATCCCTGTTCTTATATTGGTAGGATCCAGTACCTTCTCATATAAGATTTTATATCCAGCTTCATCAACCTTGACTTTATCTATAAAAAGTTCTTCTTCTATAAATTCTATATTAGCATCAAGATATAAAATTGAAGGGTTTTCTATTGTATTGCCGCCTACTACATCAAAATAAATTATTTTTTGATATTCTTTTTCTAAACACTGTTCACTTTCTACAAAAGAGAACACTCCTTCAGTTCCATTACTTCTTTTAAAAGCATTTATTTTAAATTTATACTCTTTATTAGTAAATATGTTTTTAAACGAGTCTATTAAATCTTGTTTTGAAATTGCAAAAAGAGAATTGTTATAGAACTGTATAATCTCTGTATTACTTGGAACATGTGTCTCAGAAAACGAATTTATTTCTCCAAAATACAATAATTCTCCAAAATACCCTTTTCTTGATTCTTCTATTTCAAGATATAAATCTAAAGGAATAAATTTACCATCAATCTGAATTATATTCCAAAAATGAGGAATATCAAATTCTTCACTTTTGAGTTTCCCTTCAACATAATGAGCTTCAATGCTCTGTCTGCGCATTAATTCTTGAAAAATAAGTGCAATACCTTTAGCATTTATGTTTTTAGTTACAAGTCCTCTAAATGAACTTGCTTCTTTATTAGAAACAGTATCCTTATGATATTTATAGTTAAAATATTTATTTAAATTATTATATATATATAACGCTTTTTCTAAATCTGAAATTTCTTCTGGAATACTCTCTTCCATTCTTTCAATAACTATTAAAATATTAAAAAGTTCTTCTCTAGAATAAGTAACTGGTTCGATATATTCTTCTTCAATCTGTTTTTTACTTATTTTTTTTGATTCTATTCTTTTGGAATCAAAAGCACCAGATATTCTAAATTTAAGCTTAGAAGACTTATTAATAAGTTCAACCATTTCTGACGTTAAACCTTTTGTACTTTCAAAAACAATAGTTGTACCTAAAAAAGCATTGTTTTTAACAGTATCATTTATATAATTAATAAGAGTAGGATTAAAATATTTAAGATCAATTATTTTATTTGAAAATATCATTATAATTCTCCTTTATTAATTAATATATTATTATCAATGTATACTGAAACTTTATTTTTAACTAAATTATTTATAATCATTTTATTAGCAATATATTGTGTCTTTGTAATATAAAGTTCTTTTAATTTCTTAAGTTTGTTTAAAAAGTTTAAATTCATGATATTAGTATTACATACAATAAGTTTACTTAAATTACTAAGTTCACCAATACCATTCTCATTCTTAACTGTACTGTTTGATAATTCCAATGAAATTAAATTTAAATTTATAAAATATGATAAATCTATATCTTTATAATTAATTAAAGTTAACTCTTTTAAACTCTTTACTCTATTTATAATCCCTAAATCTTCAAGATTTGAATTAATAAAACCAATATGTTCTAGTTTAAAATTAGACAAAATTGACAAATCCTGAAATGTGGAATTAATAAAAGTTAGACTTACTAAATGTTCTAATCTTAATATAAACGCAAAAGAAGCTATATCAACATGCATATTTGATATAGTCAGATATTTTAAATTGGGAAAATATTTTAAATCTTCAAGATTGATTCTACTATAATTAGAATCAATATCTATAGGATTCAAGTCTAAAGTCTTAATGCTCTTCAACTCTTTTTCAGTAAAATTATTATTTGTTTTATTTAATTTAAACTGTATAAAACTTTCTAACGATTTATTGCCGAATTTTATCATCTTCTACTCCTAACTAACCAAAAATCCCTAGAAATTTATTTTTTCAAAATATCGAAATAACCCGTATGAAAATATAATATATATAAAAGCCCAAGTAGTAATAGTAAAATAGCAAAAATTACAATTGTTCTTCCTTTATCTTTCATTTATTCACTCTCCGTTCTTATTATATACTAAAACAATAAAAAAAACAAAAATTAATTTGTTTCGTTTTACAAGAATTTTACGAATAAATTGATTAACAAGTAGAATTAGATATTATATAAGGATTTTCTTTAATACCGGTTCCTCCAGTTACAGTAATACAAGATTTAAGAGAAACTGCCAGATGCACGTCACTGCCCACGTTGATGTAGTTTAGGTTAACCGATGAATTTTATCGTTTTTATCTTTTCTTTTCAAGAATAAATTTTGTCGTTTAATGTTTTTTTTACTTCATAAAATCTATAAGTATAGGTCCAAGTAAAAGTAAAAGCATAATTGGAAGAAACAGTACTACAGATATAACACTTATTTTAATTGGCATCTTATTAATTATAGCTTTTGTTTCTAAGAATTTTTTATCTCTGATATACGCTACCTGCTGATGAAGTGTATCTATAATTGAAGTTCCAAAAGTATTTGATTGAGTAATATTTAGTATTACATTATTTACAGTTTCACTTGGTATTCTTTCTTTCATTTTTACAAGTGCTTCATTTAAACTTTTACCATAATTTACTTCTTCTATTACTATCCCAAACTCATCAGATAAGTCATTTTTAATACTTTTAACGGTAAGATCTAATGCACCCTTTAAATTTCTTCCTACTTCAAGTGATAAAGCTAATATTTCAAAAAAGAATAATGCATCTTTATCTAGTTTTCTTATTCTATTTTTTATTTGGTAGTCAATTATAATATATTCAAAAGCAATATAAATAATAATTGTAACTAAAGGTGCATATATAAAAGGTAACTCTGAAAAATAAAGAAGCGATATAAAAACTAAGAAACATAGCATAAGTCTTAAATTGAGAAATTCTATTGCATTTATTTTTGAATTAATACCTAAAAGTTTAACTTTCTTTTTTATTTTTTCTATACTCTTGGCAGAATATATTTTTTCAATTAAAATCTCATTTTTCATTATAATTCCACCTTTATTATTCTTTTAATAATTATTATATATATTAAATAAAGTATTCCTATTAAAGCAAGAATTATTTTTCCTAATCCAGAGTTAAAAAGAGGATCAAAATAATTATTATTTAATATAAATATTACAAGACACACTATAAAAGGCATAAATAATAACGTTCTAAAAACAAAAACACTTGAAGCAGTCATAGTTTTTAATTCATTATCAAGTTTTTTTCTACTATAAAATTCTTTTTCTATTGATTCAAATACTTTAGTAATATTTCCTCCTGTTTGATTAAGTAAAGTTAAACTACTTGAAATATATTTTGCTTCCTCAAGCTTTATTCTTTGATAAAATCTTTCAAATACTGTTTCAACACTAAGCCCATAAGAAATATCAAGATATATTTTCTTAAATTCATCACTTATCGCCCCAGTAAGTTCATCTTTAACGATTTCAATTGCCTGAACTAAACTTCTACCACTTTTAAATGCACTGTTCATTACCATGATTGCTTTTAAAAGATCTTCTTCAATCTCTTTTTTCTTCTTCATATAATTAAGTAAAAGAAATATATCAGTTATAAAATATCCAAGTATTCCAGATAAAAATATACCTCCAAAAGTTATATCTTTATATCTGAATACCTGATTTAAAAAATACAAAAGTACTATAAAAAAAGTCATCATAAACTTAGTAGAAAGTATATAAAAACCATCTTTATTCTTAAGTTCTTCAAAAGTTAAATGTTTATCATACTTTTTAGCATATCTAGTCATAAATCTAAGTTTTCTTAATACTTCAGCATTCTTAGATATTATATATTCCATCATATAAATAAGCTTATCAAAAAAAGATACATTAGCCCTTTTTATTGATTTAACAGTATAATTATTAAATTTCTTTATTATTTTATTATTTTTACGAACGATAAGAAGTGAGATAATAATAAAAACTAATGATAAAACAATTATCATCTGAGTAATTAATATTTCAAGTATTCTTATCTTATCCATAATTACCTCTCTACTTTTTCAAACATAAAATCTATAGAATTTATTCCTTTACTTCTAATTTTCTTTAAAACTTTAGGAACTTTTTCATAAAGTATAAATTCTCCATCTACTTCTCCATTTTTTGTAAGACCTTTTTCAGTAAACGCAAAGATATCTTCAAGAATTATATCCCCATTTTCCATTGATTTAAGTTCACTTATCTTTAGAATTTTTCTTCTTCCATCACTTAATCTTTCAATATTTATAACAATATCTATAGCATTAAATATATATTCTCTTATTGCTTTAATTGGAATTTCTATACCACTCATCAGTACCATTGTCTCAAGTCTATTTAAAGCATCCATTACTCCATTTGCATGAAGTGTTGAAAGAGAGCCGTCATGACCTGTATTCATTGCTTGAAGCATATCAAACGCTTCTTTACCACGAACTTCACCTACTATAATTCTATCTGGTCTCATACGAAGTGAATTTATCACTAAATCTCTAATTGTTACTTCACCATCAGAGTCATAATTCATTACTCTGGTTTCTAAAGAAATAACATGACTTTGACGAAGTTTAAGTTCTGCTGCATCTTCTATTGTAATAATTCTTTCATTATTATTTATAAACGAACTTAAGATATTAAGAAGTGTAGTTTTACCACTTCCTGTACCTCCAGATATTATAATATTAAGTTTAGCCTGAACTGCTGCTTCTAAAAATCTTGCCATATATGGAGTAAAAGTACCCATTCTAAGTAAATCATCAGCTGTTTCTAAAGAAGCTTTAAACTTTCTTATAGTTAGTACAGGGCCTCTTACACTAAGAGGAGGTATAACAGCATTAATTCTTGAACCATCTTTAAGTCTTGAGTCAACCATAGGATTAGTCGCATCTATTGTTCTTCCTAAAGGCTGGATCATTCTCTGTATTGTTCTAATTATATGTTCATTATTAATAAATGAAATACTTGAATCTTTTACAAGAGAACCATCTATTTCAATATAAATCTCATCTGGTGCATTTACCATTATTTCACTAATGTTTTTATCTTTTAAGAGTTCTGTTAAAGGTCCATATCCTGTAATTTCATTATCTATTAAATTAAAAATATGACTTCTTTCAAGATTTGATAAATCATATCCTTCTAAACTTCTATCTATTTCATTATTTATAAAATCGATTAAAGAAATCCCAACAGGAAGTTCGTTATCTATTAAATTAGAAATTATTTTTGTTCTAAGTTCATCCAAAAGAACCTTATCTTTAAATACTTCATAATCTGAAACAATAGTAGGACAAGCATCTTTATTCTGAATTTCAAAAACATCTTTTAAACTATTCTTTTTCATCTTCAACCTCAATTACATCTTTAATTATAAGTTTCATGTTATTTATATCATTTCTATATTTCCTATAATTATTTTTATAAAGTATAGGTATAGTAGAATCATATATAGCTGAAGATATATCTTTCATAAAAAAATTATTACTTAATGTATAATCAATATTTGCATCAATTACTTTTCTAATTTCTGCATTTGAAAAATAATATATTTTTGAACTAAGTGAATTATTTAATAAAACTTTATAATTATCAAATTCATTATCTTTAAAAATACTAAGTATATTTCTCATGTTTTTCATAGTAAAAGGATCATTATCAACTACAAAAAGAATATTATCTATGACATCTAAAATACTTACTGTTATTTCATCAGAACTTGCATAGGTGTCTATTATTACTAAATCATATATACTTGTAGTTCTGTCAAGAATTATATCAATATATTTGGCACTTATTTTAGAACCCTGTCTAGGATCTTTGGGTGCACAAAGAATATCAATGTTATCATTATACTTATATATATAATCATTAATTGACTTATATCTATTATTATTTAAATCATCTGCTAGATTAAATACTGTCTTGGTAATATTTTCATTTATGAACATGGATAAACACCCAAAATATAAATCAAAATCCAGAAGCAGTACTTTTTTATTCATCTTACTTGCCACTGCACCTAGATTAGAAACCAAAATAGTTTTACCTATTCCACCTTTAGGAGAATAGATACAAAGACTTTTTCCTTTTATCCCTTTCATAACATCCCTCTTTATTTACAGTTTTTTACAACTATTTTATATTCTTTTTTTCCAATTATCTTTCCAAAAAGAGCCTTTACAGTTGAATTTACTATTATGCAATCATCTTTCTTTTCCAGACTATCATAATTTATTTTATTTCTACCAAGTTCCACTTCTATTTTAGCAATATCTTCTTCATTATTTATAACACTTTTTATACTAAGATTTCTATTAATCATGAAGCCTGTATCTACTACCAACATTATAAGCATTATCATAACAGGAAGAAGCATAAGAAACATCACTAAGATTTGACCATCATTCTTTTTCAGTACTCTCATTATTAATAATAAGCGAAGCAGTAACTTTATACGGATTACCAATTATAAGATTAAGCCCCGGTGTTACAATATTTAAATTTCTATAAATTTCAAAAGTAACATTCTCATCTTTAGTCGTTATACTAATCTTATTATCCTTATTATTCTTTCTAACATACTTTTCAATTTCTTCATAAGTTTTATCCTTATACATTTCTTTAACTTCGGGTAATAAAACAGTAAGTTCATTTTTAATATAAAGTATCTTTCCAAAATCTATTAATCCAAATATTAAGAATAAGAAAATTGGTAATATAATAATAAATTCTACCAGCGCTTGTCCTTTCTTTTTTTTATTCATTAGGTTTTGCATCATTTAATTTTTCCTGATTCCAGTCTGAAGTTTTTATATCACCACATTTTAAATATGCTTTAATTGTATCATCAGTATTAAACTCTATATAGCTGGTATCATCACAAGAATTCTTTTTAAATGTAACTGGATCAATATAATCTTTTTCAATTAAAAAGCTTAATTTTAATATACCTTCAAAAGTTGCAAAACCACTGGAAGTAATTTCTTTATTTAAAAGTTTAGTACACTGAGTAGCATGAGCTAAAGTTATAGGTGATTTACAATAATCTTCTAAAAATATTTTAGCAGCATCCTCTACATTCTTCTCCTGAAGTTCTAAAGCTTTATTTGTACCTGTTTGAATATAACTGTATATTTTTGGGACAACAAAAACTATCAATATTGATAAAAGTGCGATTGTTGCTAAAAGCTCTACCAGCGTAAAACCTGCTTTCTTATTCACAATAACCTTCACCCGGCTTTTCTCCCTCAACATAAGATTGATTCACTAAATTGCAACTTGTTTTTGTCATGGCATCTTTAAGATATCCTCCAAAAACGTTTACAATCGCGATTGCTATAACACTTACTAATGCAATGATAAGAATGTATTCTGTTAAAGCTTGACCTTTTTTATTTAACCTATTTAACATACGTCTCACCTAGTATAATTCTAAATGAATTTTATATTTTTGTCAAATTAAATATGTTATACTTATTATGTGGTTTGATATGACAAAGAATATAAAAATTAAAACTGTTACTGCAGACAATTTTTTTAAAAGATTAATTGGAATTATGTTTAAAAGAAAAAAAATTGATTATGGAATACTTTTTAAAAAAGTAAGTTCAATACATACTTTCTTTTGTTTTCAAAATATTGATGTTATCATGATGGATAAAAATTTTAAAGTTCTTTATGTTTTTAACAATTTAAAGCCTAATAGAATTATAGTTAAAAATAAAAAAGTTTATTATGTTTTAGAACTTCCAAGTGAATTTATAGAAGAAAATTGTATTAATATAGGTGTCACTCTAAACTTGACTAATATTCAAAAATAATGTATTATTAATTAGCAGATAAATTTGGAGTAGTACTCAAGAGGCTGAAGAGGCGCCCCTGCTAAGGGTGTAGGTCGGGAAACTGGCGCGAGAGTTCAAATCTCTCCTACTCCGCCACTTATTTTAATCAAAGTACGTAAACACGTGCTTTTTCTTTGTTTTATAGTGTTAAATTAAGATTTTATATTGTTTTATATAGCCTAATAATTGACAAACAAAACATTAGTATTGACAAAAACAAGACCAAAACAAGACCAAAATTTTGTCAAACAAAAAAAGAACTGGCTATTATACCAGTTCAAGTCTTTATTTTATTATTAATACTTCATTTTTATTTAACTTCATTATATATATTTCTGTTTTTATAAGTCTAATATTATTTACTTTTTCAGTTAATTTTATTTAATTTCTTTATTTAAAATAAACTCTACAAATTCATATATATTAAGTTTACTAAGCTCTTCTAAAGGAAGAACTATATTAACCACTTTATCATTTTTAATTCTTTTTTGTATTTCGCTTTCAGATAAACCAATATACTTAAGCCAATATGGATATAATTTATATCTATATTTAAGAAGAAACTCATGCCCTTGATCCATATCAGGCTTCTTATATAAAAAGTACCTAAGTTCATATTCTGAAATAAGTTCTATTATTGCGTGATTTTTATCAAAATCTTCTCTTACATAATAGTTCTTATACGGTAATATTGTATGCATTGCTTCATGAACAAGATATATTAAATTATGTTTTATATTCCTTTCGCCCTGCCAGTGTCCCCAAAATATATCTCCTTTTGAATTATATCCAATTGAACAATAAGGATGTGATATATAAACATTTAACGTTTTGTCTATATTTATTCTTAAAATCTTAGAAAGAAACTTATTAATTCTCTTCTTATTTAATTTCCACCCAAATAAAACAAATCTTTTATATTTTTTTGTTTCAATATACATTTTTTTAAAATATTCAGATTTTTTAAATTCTTCAAGCATCTGTTTAAATCTTCCATCTACATTTAAATATTTATCTACACTAAGAGAGAAAAGTTCATTAAACTCTTCAGGATACATTTGTCTTAACTTTTCCAATTCATATTTTACTTCTCTAAAATCTTTTAATTTTGTTAATAAATGAATAGCAAGAACATCAGTATTAATAATAAATTTAAAATCCATAAATTCTCCTTTTTATTATTTTAGCATCATTCCAAGTATTTCATTCATTAAATAGATCTTATCTTCTGGTATTTTAAGATAATTACCTTCTAATATTAAATATTTATTTTTAAAAGGAGCTTTGATATCAAATACTTCCTGTATATTCTTTCCAAACTTATCATAGAATTTCTTTATATCTATTCCAGAAAGTTTTCTAAGACCAAATATAACTTCATTTTCCATATCTTCTTTTGTCGATACTATATATTCTTCTTTTCTAAACTCTTCATTTAAATATTTATTTAGATTTCTAGTATTTTCATATCTGACATTATTAATAAATCCATGTGATCCAAGTCCAAATCCATAATATTCTTCATTATTCCAGTAAGTTAAATTATGAATGCTTTCATATCCGGTTTTAGAAAAATTACTTACTTCATAATGATTAAAATCATATTTTTTTAATTTCCTAGTAAGATATTTATACATTTTAGCATCAAGATTTTCATCAAGTGGTTTTATATCATTTATTTTTAAAGCAGTATTATCTTCTATAATTAAAGAATATGTACTTATATGTTCAACATCAAGATGTAGAAATTTCTTTAAATCTTTTTTAAATATTTTATAATTTTCTATAGGAAGAGCATACATAAAATCTATATTTATATTATCAAAATCATATTTTCTTAATAATTTGATTGCCTTTATTATTTCTTTTTTATTATGTTTTCTATTCATAAATTTAAGCTTAAATTTATTAAAGCTTTCAATTCCAACACTTACTCTGTTTATTTTATATTTTTTTAGTAATATAAGTTTCTCTTCAGTAATATCATTAACATTCATTTCAATAGTATATTCGTTTTTATCACAAATTTTTATATTGCTAAGCATAGAAAATAATCTTTCTAAAAAGTTTATACTTAAACTTGAAGGAGTTCCTCCTCCAATATAAATCGTTTTAACAACATCATTTTCATAATATTTATTTATTTCTGTCTCAAGTTTACTTAAATAGTGGTCAACCCACTCCTCATTGTAAAGCATTTTGCAAAAATCACAATAAGAACAAATACTATTGCAAAAAGGTATATGAACATAAACACTTCTCATTACTCTCACCTATTTATTTCTAAATATATTATAATAAAGTTCGACAATTTATTCAATCAAATAAAATAATATATTTACTGTTTATTAAAGTAAATATATTATTTTCTTAATTAGGAAATCTTAAATGTTTTGCAAAATCACCATTTAATGAACCAACATCATTTAAAATTTGATTAAATTCTTGAACTGGTCCAATAAAACATAAATAATATAATGGATATTCACATCCTGCAGTTTCACTAGATGTATATCTATTTTGTATTTCAGAACTCCAATATATTTTAAAGTTCTCTCCAAAAAAACTTCTAAGTAAATAGTCACTTACTGATATTATTTTGTTTTCGCAAATAACCGAATATAGGTTGTCAGAATACCAGCCTCCATAGCAGCCATTACTAATATGATCACAAAGTTCTTCTCCATTAAGTGAAACCGGTCTTTCGAGCTTAAAAAAGATTAAATCATCTACTGTTTTCTTTTCTGTGTTAATTTTATTAAGTAAAAATGAAATAAATTCTTTAGTTTCTAACACTACTCTATCTAAGAATTCATCACTATATTTTGTTTCTATATTTCTTTTTCTTTTTTCATATGTATTTTCATCTGCTCTTTGACGATAGTAACCTATTAACATTTTTTTATATTCTTCTAAACCAATTTTTTTCATCCAAACCCTCCTAAAAATTAATTATCATCAACACTAAGTACTGATAAAAAAGCTTCCTGTGGTATACTTACATTTCCTACCTGTTTCATTCTTTTTTTACCTTCTTTTTGTTTCTCTAAAAGTTTTCTTTTTCTAGAAATATCTCCTCCATAACATTTCGCAAGTACGTTTTTTCTCATTGCTGGTATATCTTCTCTTGAGATTATTTTAGATCCAATCGAGGCCTGTATAGGTACAACAAACATCTGCCTTGGTATAATCTTTCTTAAATTTTCAACTACTTTTTTACCACGCTTATAAGCAAAATCCTTATGAACTATAATACTAAGTGCATCTACTATACTACCATTTAATAATATATCAAGCTTAACAAGACTACTTTCTTTATAACCAATTAATTCGTAATCCATTGAAGCATATCCTGAAGTATTACTTTTAAGCTTATCAAAAAAATCATATATTATTTCACTCAAAGGAATTTCATAATGAATATTTACTCTTCCAGTATCTAAATAATCCATTCCCTGATAGCTTCCTCTTTTATCTTGGCAAATCTCCATTACAGCGCCTATGTATTCATTTGGAACAAATATACTGGTTTTTACATAAGGCTCTAAAATTTTATTTATTTTAGTCTGCTCAGGCATTTTTGAAGGACTATCTATAAATATATTTGTTTTATCATTTAAAATAATTTCATATACAACACTTGGACTTGTCGCGATTATTTCTATTCCAAATTCTCTTTCTATTCGTTCTTCTATTATTTCCATATGAAGAAGACCTAGAAATCCACATCTAAAACCAAATCCTAAAGCTACGCTGGTTTCTGGTTCATATATTAAAGCCGCGTCATTTAATTTGAGTTTAGATAGCGCTTCTTTTAATTGTTCATATTTATTACTTTCAACAGGAAAAATACCTGAATAAACCATAGGTTTCATAGGTTTATATCCCGGAAGCGGTTCAATTTTCTCACCCGCTTTATAAATCGTATCTCCTACATTTATATCGCTTATACTTTTAATGCTGGCAGTTAAATATCCAACCTCTCCCGCACTTAAAGTTTCTCTTTTGTTTACTTTAGGAGTATATTTTCCCAGTTCTAATACTTCATATTCTCCATCTGTAGATATCATTTTTATTTTATCTCCAACTTTAACAGAGCCATCCATTACTCTCATAAGTACAACCACACCACGATATGCATCAAAATAACTGTCAAATATTAAAGCTCTGAATTTATTATTTTCGCTTTTAGGTGCTTCAATTCTTTCTATAACTGCATCGAGAAGTTCTGAAACTCCGACACCAGTTTTACCACTGCAGCAAATTATCTCATCTTTATTAAATCCAATATCACAAAGTTCTTTTGTTACCTTTTCAATATCACTGTTGGGTAAATCAATTTTATTTATAACTGGAATAATATTTAAACCATTATTAAGAGCAAGATAAAAATTGGCAAGAGTCTGAGCCTCTATACCTTGGGCTGCATCTACAACTAAGATTGCGCCTTCACAAGCAGCAAGACTCCTACTTACCTCATAAGAAAAATCCACGTGTCCCGGAGTATCTATTAAATGAAGAATATGTTCTTTATATTTAAGTTCAACTGCATTAAGTTTAATAGTTATTCCTCTTTCACGTTCTATATCCATTGAATCTAAATATTGATCTTTCATTTCTCTTGAAGTAAGACCTCCACAGATTTCAATAATTCTATCTGCTAAAGTACTCTTTCCATGATCTATATGCGCTATGATACTAAAATTTCTTATTTTGTCCTGCATTATTTCACCTAAATTTAATTATATACTAAAAGCATTAAAATATAAAGATTTTTTCACTTGATTTAGTGATATAACTTGTTTATAATAAAAAGTTAAGGAGTATGTATGAAAAAAATTGATATAACAAATTTATTTAAAAAAAGAACAGATAAGTTAATTGCAAATGATAGTCAGTTTCAAACTGATCTGGAATCATTTGAAAAATATTTGAATGATATGCTTTTAAGAGATAATTCAAATACATTTAATCCTGATTCAACTGTTTATGACAGTTCACTTATCCCTGAATTAGATGGATTATCATCTATAGAAACTATAGAAGATCCCTACAGCGATATAAAAAGAACCTGTAATTCACAAATATCAACTAAAACTGATAGTAATGGAATTATATTTGAAATAGAGTTTTCACAAGCTACAGGAATTCTTCCTTGCCAAAAGGACAGTAAAAAAGTGTGTTTTCTGTATTAAATAATAAGCTTTTTAAAACTTTATATGTTTCTAAGGATTTAACAGGAAATGATTCGAATAGTCTAGCAGAAAACTATGTTTACACACCTTTATGTATTCAAAAAATTTCTAAATATGATGCGATAATTAGAACACATTTTTTACCAAATTTAGCCATCCAATATATGATAATTAAAGATAACCCATATATTGATATATTTGTAACAAGAAAAACTTCAAAGGATACAGAATCAGTTAAATATTACACTGGTAATCTAAAAGATGTTGATTATTCATTTAGCACTTTAGATAATCTATTCTTAACCATGAATGAAGATAAAATTAAAGGCCTAATTGAATTAGAAGATGATAGAAAATTTGTATTACAATAAACATTTATGTATAATTTATTATTTTATGGTAATAATACTAAAAGAACCACAAGTTATAGGTTGATATACGCTAGTATATTTAGGCTATGGCAGATTATTGTGGTTCTTTCATTTTAAAAATTTTTTTCTAAATGATTATGTTATTTAGTAATTATTTTAAAACTTATTTCATTCATACACTTTTCTTTTTTATATTTATTTCCACAAAACAAAAACTTTGTTTTATTAATACTAAATCATAGTCTACCCTCCAGCTGCCAAATTTTACCTGTTTTCGCATTTAAAACTGTGCTATTTCACATTATATTTAATTAACATTAATTTTCTATTCAAATAATTAGAAAATATTAATTCATCTTCCTTATTTATTCTTCAAAAATTAAAAAATATACTATTTAAGGATATCAATAAAAAAAGACAAAGATTAGAAACCTCTGCCTCCTCCGCCACCTCCACCGAAGCCTCCACCGGAAGAAAATCCTCCTCCAAAGCCACTTCCAGAAGATGTTTTAGAATTAGCAATATTTACAGTTGAAATTGAACTTTGAATTGAACTGTTTATATTTCTTGAAATATCATTATTTATGCTGTTAAATAAATATATATGATAGAAAGTATTATCAAATGTATTATTATTTATATTCATTTCTTCAAATTTAACTTTCATAGCTTTGCTTACTTTATCTGCAACTCCAAGAACCGTTGCATATACTAGATATCTTTCCCATAGAACTATTTCAGGTAGTTCTTTTTCTTTAAATCTTCCAAAGTCTTCTAAAAATCTTTTAAAAGCCTTCCACTTAATATAATGTTCATTACCTTTAACAGTTCTTTTAGTAAATAGAATAATATACAGTAAATATATAATCGATATAACTAATAAAATTATTCCAAATGATTCTAATCCCACATTCACTAAAAGAGCAAATATAAGAAAACCTAAAATTCCATAAAAACCTAATAATAATTTAACTTTCAAATTTTTAGTGAAAAATTCTTGTTTCTGACTTTCCTTAAAAACTATATTTTTCCAAGCATTAAAACTATCATAAATAACATTTTTATTAGTGCTATATACTTCTTTTGAAACTTTTTTAATTTTACTCATTTTAACTTTATTATCTGAACCTATTTTATCAAATAATAATTCTATTATTTTTGTTTCACTTTCACTTATTCCTTCTTTACTTATTAAAGTAAAAAGGTAATCTTTTTTCTTCTCTTTTATTTCTTCTACACTAATTTTTTTCTTATAAATTAAATTTAAAATACTTGCAGAAAACGCATCTGAAGAAATATTCTTTTTCATTAGATAGTCAACAACTTCTACATCGTAATCTTCTATAAATTCTCTGTTATATCTATTTTTAAATTCACTTTTATATTCTTTATCATGTTTAATATAAGCATAGAAAGTTAAAGCTACTATACCCATTATGTATAGAATTCCAGATATTACAGAGGTATAAACCGTTATTTTAGCAGCTCTTCTTTGTATATTTGCTTCCTCTGCTCTTTTATTTTCAGCTTCCAGAATGAATGGAATAGCATCGACACCAGATTTTTTATGTTCGTTTATATTTATTGGAAAAAGTTCTTTTGAGTATGTCATTCTTAAATCAATCGAAGTAAAAGAATTTAAACCATTTATTTTTAATATTCCTCCATATCCACCTTCTATGATATAAGCTTCTCCATTTAATGGTCCATGTGCCCATATTCTTAAATTATCCGGATCTGCTTCTGGAAGATATACTACTGCCTTGACTTCATTAATATAATCATCAAAACTGTCTCCAATTATATTATAGTAAAATTCTGCACAATCATTATGTTCTACTATTAGATTAGTAACTGTATAGTCAATATAAAAATAAGTTTCTCCTCTTATTGTTTCATTATACATTTTAATGCTTTTACCATTATTAATAGAAGATATTTCGTAAGTATTATTTGATTCGTTTTTAAAGAAATCTACATTTTCATTTATATGGTTTTCATCAAAATTTTCAAAACTAAAATCTTCTACATTAAGTATTCCCACTTTATTTATAATAACACCATCACCATTATAAATATCGCTGTTGTAAAAACTATCCGCATCTCCATTAAAACTTGGAGCATCTCTTTTATATATTAAATCTCTTATATAACCATTATAAGTTCCGCTTATCTTAATTATTTCTCTAAAATGAACAGCTCCAGCTATTTCTATCTGACCATTAATATATATACCTTCTACACTATAGTCAACTTCATCACTTGGAACCGCATTTAAGGTAATAAGAGGAAAAAATATAAGAATTAAAAGAAAAAATATTTTTTTCATAATATCCCCTTCCTAAAAAAGACTTACAAAAGTAAGCCTTAAAATTTTACACTAACGTTTTCTCTTTCTTTAGCATTTGCTTCAAAGAATACATCTCTTGAAAACTTAAACATACCAGCTATTAAATTAGAAGGAAACATTTCAACTTTATTATTATAAGTTAGAACCGTATCATTGTAAAATTGTCTAGCTGAAGCAATCTTATTTTCAGTATCACCAAGTTCTCTTTGAAGTTCCTGAAAATTAGTGTTAGCTTTTAAATCAGGATAACTTTCTGCTAAAGCAAATAATTTAGATACTACATTTGTAAGTTCTCCACTTGCTTTCATTTCTTCTTCTTTATTAGTTGCACTTTGAAATTTATTTCTCGCTTCAATAACTTTTTCTAAAGTTTCACTTTCATGTGAAGCATATCCTTTTACAGTTTCAACTAAATTTGGTATTAAATCAAATCTCCTTTTTAGTTGAACATCTATCTGTGCCCATTGATCTTTTACTCTATTTCTAAGAGTAATTAAACTATTATATGTTGCGCCTACGTATAAAATTAATAGTGCGACTACAACACCAAAGATTATATATCCCATAATAACCTACCTTTCTGAAAATATTATACAATAAATTTTGTAATTATGCATTAAAAATCACATATTTTTAATTTTAATATTAAATTTTTTACATACAGTATCTATTATTTTATTAAATTCACTGAGTACTTCTTCATCAGTTAATGTTCTATCAAAAGATTCAAATATCATTTTATATGTTATAGAATATTTATTTTCTTCTTTATAAACATCCACTACTTTTACTTCTTTAAGTATATTTGAAGAAGCCTTTTTAATTGCAGTTTCTATATCTAAGGAATTTATATTATCCTCTGTTATAAATGATACATCTTTTTCAACTGATGGATACTTACTAAGTTCTTTATATTTTATTTTACCAGAATTTATATTTCTTAAAACTTCCAAATTAATTTCAAATACATACACATCTTCTTTTGTAATATTAGGATGAAGTTTTCCTATATATCCAACAGTAATTCCATTTACCATTATTTTAGCACTTTGATATGGATGAAGTTCTTTTAATGAATAATCTTCTACAAAACTATATCTTCCATTATATCCATGATAATCTAAAAGTTCTTCAATTACGCCTTTAACAACATAAAAGTCAACATTATTGTTTTTACTTATATCTTCATAATACTTACCAGTCATTAAAGCTGAAAGCTTGTATGTTTCTTTACATTCCTCAGTTTCTTTTTTAAAACTTTTTCCTATTTCAAATATAGAAATATTTTTATTATTACGAGACTTATTATATTCGTATACAGAATAAAGTGATGGTATAAGACTATATCTTAAATACATTCTTTCTTCTGTCATTGGATCTAATATTTTTATACTTTCAAATTCTTCATTAGTATATGCTTTACTTTCATTTTGATTTACTAAAGTATATGTAAGAGTCTCATTTAATCCCAAAGAAGCAAGTTTATGTTTTATATCTCTAAGATAAGTATCAGCATATCCAGGTTTTGAATCAGTATCCGGTAATTTACCCTTTACTTTTTCTACACCATATATTCTTCCTACTTCTTCAACTAGATCTTCTTTAATTTCAATATCTATTCTACGTGAAGGAACACTTACGATTAAATTTTCTCCCTCAGATGTAACTTCAAATTTTAGTCTGTTAAAAATTGAAATAATTTCTTCCTTAGGAATTTCAAAACCTAATATTTTATTTATAAATGATACTTTAATTTCAATAGTTTTATTTTCCTTTGAAAGAGTGTTATATTCACATAATCCAGTATTTACTGTTCCTGAAGCATACTTTTCAAGTAAGTTACATGCTCTATCCATAGCCATATAACATCTATTTACATCAAGACCTTTTTCAAATCTATTTGACGATTCACTTCTTAATATTTTTTTAGAAGTGTATCTTACTGAAAAAGAATCAAAGATAGCAGATTCTATTACTATATTTTTAGTGGTATTTTCTATCTCAGTGTTATAACCACCCATTACACCTGCAAGTCCAATAGCTTCATCATTTTTATTTACAATTATTAAATCAGTAGCAGATAAAACTCTTTCTTTCTCATCAAGTGTCTTTAATAATTCACCTTCTTTTGCAAATCTAACACCAATTTCACCTTCTACTTTATCAGCGTCATAGAAATGCATTGGCTGCCCTGTTTCAAGCATCACATAATTACTTATATCAACTATATTGTTTATTGGCCTTATACCAGACGCTATAAGTCTGTTTTTAATAAATTTAGGACTTTCTTTAATTTCTATATTAAGTACTTTTCTAGAAAGAAATGTAAAACATTTATCTGTTTTAACTGATATTTTAAATGAATTATTTATATCTTCACCAGTTTCAGTATATGATAGATCTATTGGTTTGATATCTTTTGAATAAAGTGTTCCCACTTCATAAGCAAGACCAAGTATACTTAAAAGATCTCCTCTATTTGCAGTTAATTCAAAATCTATAACTTCATCATCAAGTTCCATATATTTTATAGCATCTTCTCCTATAGGAGCATCATCATCAAATTCATGTATCCCTAGAATATCCTTTTCTGATAAATATTTATTTTCAATTCCAAGTTCATTAAGCGCAACCATCATACCATTTGATTCTATTCCACGTATTACCGACTTATTTATCATACCTCCAGGCAATTTTGTTCCAGATACTGCGACGATAGTTTTAAGTCCTACTCTAACATTAGGTGCACCACATACAATTTGAAGTTTTTCTTTACCTGTATTCACCATACATACGTGTAAATGATCTGAATCAGGATGATCTTTAACTTCAAGTATTTCACCAATAACAAGTAAAGAAGAATCTACAAGAGGATAAACTTTTTCATACTCATTACCTATTCTAGTCATATCTTCAGCAATATTCTTAAAAGGTTCATCTATATTTAGGTATTCTTTTAAAAACTTTTTACTTAGTTTCATTTTTATCTTCCTTTCTTGTAAATTGATTTAACATTCTTATATCATTTGTATACAGATATCTAATATCTGGAATATTATATTTAATCATCGCGATTCTATCAAGTCCTGAACCAAAGGCAAAACCAGTCCATTCATCAGGATTATATCCATTCATTCTAAGTACATTAGGATGAACCATACCTGATCCGCCTATTTCTATCCATCCTGTATGCTTACATAAAGGGCATCCATTTCCTCCACATTTAAAACATGTTGCATCTACTTCATAAGATGGTTCTGTAAAAGGAAAATAACTTGCTCTAAATCTTACTTCAGTTTTCTCTCCTAAGAGTTTTTTACACAGTTCTTCAAGAGTTCCTTTTAAATCTGAAAGTGTTATATTTTTATCTACAACAAGACCTTCAACCTGACCAAACTGATGTGAATGTGATGCATCATCATCTCTTCTATATGTTTTACCTGTACAGATAATTTTAATTGGCTTCTTACCTTCACATTTCTGCATCACCCTAGCCTGCATTGGAGAAGTATGGGTTCTAAGTAATAATTCTTCAGTTATATAAAATGAATCTTGTGCATCTCTTGCAGGATGTCCCTTAGGTAAATTCAAAAGTTCAAAGTTAAAAAGATCACTTTCAATTTCTGGACCATCAACTACTTCATATCCCATAGAAACAAATAAATCTTGAATTTCTTCAACAACTCTAGTAACTGGATGAAGACTACCTTTTTTAACCTTTTTACTAGGTAAAGTAATATCAATCCTTCCACTTTCTAATTTACTATTTAATTCTTTTTCTTTGAGTTCTATTAATTTAGTATCAAAAGCTTCATTTACAGTATTTCTAAACTCAGTAACTACAAGTCCTATTTCTTTCTTTTCTTCATCTTTAAGTTCAGACATAGTTTTCATTATCTCTGTAAATTCACTTTTTTTACCTAAATATTTTGACTTAATTAAATTAAAAGAAATCTCATCTTTTACTTCACTTAATTCTTTTAATACTTCAGACTTTAAACTTTTTAATTTTTCTTTCATTTTTATTCCTCCTAAATAAAAAAACTCTACAACTTAAGGACGAGTTATCGCGGTACCACCTTAATTCATAAAGTTATTATGCTCTTTAATAGTATATAACGTATACAAACGATTCTTTTAACGAAAGTTGAATTCACAGCTATTATTTATTAGTATTACACCTAATTACTAACTCTCTATTTAAATAATTTCACTATTACTATTTCTTTCAAAAGACTAAAGATATTATAGCAGATATTTTAATTTAAGTAAACTTTTTTAAAGTTTGAACTTCTTCTATATTATAACTCAGAGGAACATAGTTTTCATTAATTA
>CAZVIQ010000001.1:59775-67712 GCA_964626795.1 uncultured Muribaculaceae bacterium | reverse complement strand
TAATTTATTAATCAATTTTTCTAATCATGAAATTTGTTTGACTTTAAAATAAATATATAGTAATATATTCACATAAATTAATGAAGCAGATGAGTAGTATTGTAACTGTTTTTAGAGAGTTAGTGGTCGGTGAAAACTAATACTATAGCAATATGAATAAAGACTGTAGAATGGAGAAATCCCGGTTAAAACCGTTATAATGATTAAGTTAAATTTAAGATGGTACCGTGCATATGCACTCTTAGTTACTATCTTTTTTTATAGGAGGAAAGAAAAATGAGAGAACTTACAGAACAAGAAATAGTAAGAAGAGAAAAAGTTGAACACTTAAGAAGTTTAGGAGTTGACCCTTTTGGTCATCGTTTTGAAGTAACATCAAATTCAAAAGAAATTAAAGAAAAATATGATCATATGACTAAAGAAGAATTACATGAAGTTGAAATACCTGTTAGTGTAGCTGGAAGAATAATGACTAAAAGAGGTAAAGGTAAAGTAGGATTTATGCACTTACAAGATAAGTATGGACAAATTCAAATTTACGTTAGAGAAGATGCCGTTAGTGAAGTAGAATATGAATTATTTGATAAATCTGATTTAGGTGATATCGTAGGTATAGAAGGATCAGTTTTTAGAACAAATACAGGAGAGCTAAGCGTTAAAGCACTGAAATATGTTCATTTAGCAAAAGCATTAAAGCCCCTTCCAGATAAATTTCATGGTCTTAGTGATTCTGAAATAAAACTTAGAAGAAGATATTTAGATATAATTATGGATCCTGAAGTTAAAGAGATATTTTTTAAAAAACAAAAATTTTGGGCAACTATTCGTAATTACTTATTAGAAAACGATTTTTTAGAAGTTGAAACACCGATTTTGGAAAACAGTGCTGGCGGTGCTGCTGCTACTCCTTTTCTAACTCATCACAATGCTTTAGATTTAGATGTCTTCTTAAGAATTTCAATGGGTGAATTATGGCAAAAGAAGCTTTTAGTAGCAGGTTATGAAAAAACTTTTGAAATTGGAAGACAGTTTAGAAACGAAGGAATGAGTCCAGAACACTTACAAGATTATACTCAAATGGAATTCTACTGGGCTTATGCTGATTATAAAGATGGTATGGAGTTTGTTAAAGAAATGTATCGTCGTGTTACTAAAAGTGTATTAGGTACTTCTAAATTCACTTCTAAAGGTTTTGAAATTGATATGGATAAAGAATGGGAAATTTATGATTTTGAAACTGTAGTAGAAAAAGGTACAGGAATAAATATCTATAAAGCTACAAAAGAAGAAATAATAAAATATTTAGAAAAATCTGATGTAGAATTTGAACCAACTGCACCATATTGGAGATTAGTTGATATATTATGGAAGATAGTACGTAAAACTTTAAGTGGTCCAGGATTTTTAGTAGGACAACCAGTAGAATTAAATCCTCTTCCAAAACGTCTAAAAGAAGATGAAAGAAAAGTAGCGCAATTTCAAATTATATTAACAGGTTCTGAAATGGGAAATGGTTATACAGAATTAAATGATCCAATTGATTTAGAAAATAGATTTAAAGAACAAAGACAAATGGCTTTAGAAGGAGATAAAGAAGCCCACGAACATGATTATGAATTTATAGAATCATTAGAATACGGTATGCCTCCTGCTTTTGGATTTGGTGTATCAGAAAGACTATTTTCAACACTAATGGATAGACCAATTAGAGAATGTGTTATGTTTCCATTAATGAAACCATTAAAATCAAATGAAGAAAATTAATTTATAAGTAAAAGATTCAATACATATGAATCTTTTTTAATGTTATATAACATTACTTTTACTTTTTTCTAATTCTTTTAAACTTCTTTTTCACCTTTAATGTTTTCTCTTTTAAGTTTAGCTTCTGTTTGAGATATTCTAAATTCATTAGCTACTAATTCTTCACTACACATATTGTCAAGTATATCTTCCCTATATCTTAAATCTTTTCGCTTGGCGATATCATTAGACGTTTCTCCATTATAAAGTCCCTTATATCCAGCATTATGAAATATATCAAATTTTTTTACTCCTGTCTGTTTAGCAGTTTGATTCAAAGTATAATTTCCTGTTTTAATATCTTTTCTTTTATAAAATCTTTTATCTTCTTCTGATAAATGCTTATATTCTTCATCTGTTAGTTCCTGTCTTCTAGTTTGTACTGCGAAATATGTTTGTCCAAGTACAATATTTTTATTTTTTGGATTTCCATTTTGAACTATTAAATAGCACGCATATCGCGATAATCTGTAATCTATGATTGCTCTTGTTGAATCACCCGTTTTAACCATTTTGGAGCATACTCCGAAATGGTCGTTTATACTATTGTTGCTCATCGAGCAAGATATTTGAGCTTTTTCTATAACTTTTTGAAAAAAGCGTCATTCTTTATACTCTAAAATTAATTGTAATTCTCTGGCCTCCCAAAATTCATTTTCATTTTCATCAACATGTCTAATGTCTTCAAATATTCTTTCTTCATAATTTTTAATTTCTTTTTTTATCATAAATAATTATCCTCCTACTTATATTATTTGACAAAACTTTGCAAAATGCTTTTTTATTTTTAAAATTTCTGTTATTTTTTCTTATAATAAAGAAATAATAGTAAATATTAATAATAAGGAGGATACCATGGCAAATTATAAATCAGCAATATCATTTGGTTTAGTACATATCCCTGTTACGCTCAATCCAATAATAAGAAATAATGATACTTCATTTAATCAACTACATAAAAAATGTCACAACAGAATTAAATATTTAAAATATTGCCCTCATTGCGACGAAGAAGTAAAACAAAAAGATTTAGTTAAGGCATTTGAATATTCAAAAAATGAATATGTAGAATTTACAGAAAATGACTTTGATAAATTGACTAGTGAAGAAGATAAAACTTTAGATATAGTTTCGTTTGTAAAAATGAATGAAATAGATCCAATGTATTTTGAAAAAAGTTTTTATTTAGAAACTGATCCTAAAAACAAAGCATTTTCTCTTTTTAAATCTGCTTTAAAAAAAGAAAATAAAGTAGCTGTTGTAAAGACGGTGCTGGGAAATAAAACTTACTATGCAATTTTAAGATTTAGTGATAAAAAAATTATAATGACTACACTTTATTTCGAAGAGGAAATAAAAGATACTATCAAAGTAGAAGAAAATGATTTTACTGAAAAAGAACTCAAACTTGCAGTAGAACTTATTAAAAGTATGACTGATAAATTCAAACCCAATACATTTAAAGATGATTATCAGGATAAAATCAAAGATGCTATTGAACTTAAAGTGCAAGGTAAAGAAATAAAGCCTACTAAAAGTAAAAAAACTAAAAATATTAATGATCTTATTGGTGCTTTAGAAGAAAGTATAAAAAGAAAGAAAAAGAAAAAATGAGTATTTACGATGATAAAAATATAAAGCCTATGCTTCTTGAAGAACAGCCTGATCCTTTCGATAATGAAAATTATATTTTTGAAATAAAATTTGATGGTGTAAGAGCATTGATATTTGCTGAACCTGATAAAGTTTTAATTAAAAGTAGAAGAGATAATATTCTAAATAATTCTTATCCAGAATTAACTCAAATAAAAAGCATAGTAAAAAATAAAGTTATTTTTGACGGGGAAATTGTATATTTAGATAATGGTATCCCTTCGTTTGAAAAACTTCAAAAAAGATTTAGAGTTAAAAGTCCAGAAAAAATCAAAGAATTTGAACAAGATTTTCCGGTTAAATTTATATGTTTTGATATTTTATATGAAGATAAAGATATAACTGGACTTACTTTAATTGAAAGAAAAAAAATATTAAGTAAATATCCTGACAATGAGTATTTTGAAAAAATCAAATATATTGAAGGTAAAGGTAAATCTTTATTCAAAATAGTTAAAAAGGTAAAATTAGAAGGAATTATTGCAAAAGATAAAAAAAGTACATATTCAATAAACGAAAGAACTTCTAAGTGGATTAAAATTAAAAATTTAAAAGATGATGATTATTTTATAGGTGGTTATGACAATAATGAAAATGCCATGTGTGTTTTACTTGTTGGAAAAAAAATTAATAATAATTTAAAATATATTGCTAAAGTAACTTTAGGTAAAAAAAGAGAAGAATATAAAAAAGTTAAGAATTGTAAAAAAATAAATAAAAGTCCTTTCATCAATTTTAATGAAAAAGACTTTATTTATATAAATCCTGAACTTGAATGTACTGTTTTATTCACTGAAAAAACTACGAGTGGTGCTTTAAGGCACGCTTCATTCAAATCTTTAAAATTTTAATTATCCCCAAGGTATATCTTTTGGATTTGTTCTTTTTTTATTTATTATTTCTCCAGTTATTTTACCACTGTTCACTTTTACAATTCTATCACCTATAAGAGCTATTCCTGGATTGTGTGTCACTATAATCATTGTAGTACCATATTTTTCGTTTGCTTCTATCAAAGAAGACAGTACTATTTTGCCTGTCTTTTCATCTAGCGCCCCAGTAGGTTCATCACAAAACATGACTTTTGGATTTTTTGCAAGTGCTCTTGCTATTGAAACCCTTTGCTGTTCTCCACCCGATAATTCATACATGTATTTTTTAGAATGCCTGGAAAGCCCTACTGTTTTTATTATATCTTTAACGTTGATTTTACTATGTGCTAGTTTTTCACCTATTAACACATTTTCATATACATTAAGATGTTCAAGCAAATTATAGGTTTGAAAAATAAAGCCTAAGTTATCTTTTCTAAATTTTGTTATCTTTCTATCTTTATAATTACTTATGTTTTGTCCTTCAAATAATATTTCTCCTGAAGTAACTGTATCAAGACCAGATATAACGTTTAAAAGTGTGGTTTTACCTCCACCAGAAGCCCCAAGGATTACAAGAACTTCACCTTTTTTTATATCCAAAGTTACATCATTTAAAGCATGTGTTGAAACATCACCTATATAATAAGTTTTTGTAACATTCTTTATTTCTATAATATTTTCCATAAAACACCTACTCTCTTTTTAGTGCCACAGAAAGTGGAACTTTATTTAATACCTTTCTAGATAAATTTATAGCTATATAATAACTTATTAGCAAACCAAGTAGTCCAATTAACGCATTCTGCCATGATAATGTTATAGGAATACTTATGTTCATATTAGAAACAAGTGCATTTACTATTAATTTTAAAATCACTATTGTAGCTGGTATTGATAGAAAATATGCCACTATTACAAATGGTGTATAAATATTTAAAACTATTTTACTTATTGTTTTATTTTTATATCCCATAACTTTCATAAGTGATATAGTTCTTTTATTCTCTTCAACCACTATATTTGCCACCACACCAATTACAATTAATGCCATAAATGAAGCAAAACCTACTACGACATACATGCTTGTATTAAATTTACTCATAGCGCCATCTAAATTATCTCTTAATTGATCAAGACTTAGTAAATTGGATATCTGTGATAACTCTTTTTCATCAAGTTTTTCCATTATATTATCATAGTCATCTTCTTTAGTTAATTTAATATTATAAGCTTCCTTTTCTAGACCCGAATCACGTGACAAAGTTTTTCTATCTATAACTATATCTGTATTAAAATAATCCTCATAAACACCAGCAATAATATATGTAAAATTTTTGTTGTTGTAATTCATAACTAGTTTATCACCTATTTCTACTTTTAAAACATCTTGAATAGGCTTAGTTATAATAACTTCATTATCTTTCACTAGTGACTTTAGATCATTATTCTTATTATCTTTAAAATCTATACCAGTAAAATCTTTATCAATTCCTATAAAGGCAAATTCATATTTATCATCAGGATATTCTTTTTCTTTATCTTTTTTATTTAAAACATTTTCTAAATTCATACTTATATTATATATAAGGTTATTCTTATCATCTTCACCATATTGAGGAACCATATAATTTATTTGGTAATTAAAATGATATTCTCCAAACTTTTTTTCTATCATTGAACCAAACAAGTTCATTCCTATCAAAGTGAGTATTATAAGCATTCCTGCTGTAAAAGAAGTTAAAAATATAATAAAGAGTTTCCCTAAAGATCTAGAAGCCAAAGAATATTTAAATCTTTTATTAAAAGATAATTTCTTTGTTAAAAAGGTTGTTAGTTTAGTTAAATGATTTACTTTTAAATTACTTCCCTCTCTCAATAAAGATAATGGTTTTTTACGGAGCATCAATAATGAAACAATATAACTCAAAATACAAAGTGCTATCATAGGTATGAAGATAACTTTTAATAAATAATTAAAGTTAATAACATTATCACCTATTGGAAAGCAATACAACATTTTATAAAGATTAGTCAGTACCGGATTTAATAAATATCCTGCAAAATAACCCAGTATTCCGCCTATTAAACTTCCTATAATAGGATAAACCAGATAACTTGTCGCGATTGAGAATGATTTATATCCAAGTGATTTTAACACTCCAATCTGAAGTTTTTCATCATCTATTCTCTTTTTAGTTATAATAAGTATCACTATTATACAGATACTTAAAAGAAAGTAAAGAAAATACTCTGCAAACAATCTATTAGTTTCAAATTCCATTTCAGGCTGACGTGTACGCATGAGTGAAAGCATACCTGACAAAGATAAAGTCGCATCACCTTCTATATTCTCTTTTAATTCAGGATCTTTAAAATTAATATTAAATAAATTAGAAAAGCTTTCATTTACATTTTTGCGATTTACAAATCTACCTACATAATCGTTTTGAGATATTCCATTTATATTTTTAAATCCTTCTTCCGTCATAAAAACAATGTTATTGTATTTCTTATCGTACATTGGATTTGTTATTGATATAATAGGATAAATATAATCTGAAGCATACATATATCCAACTATTTTATATTTTTTGTTATTAATTTTATATGTATCATTAATCTCTAAATTATTTTCTTCTGCAAATAACTTTAAAACTGTTATTTCATTCTCGTTTTCAGGTACTCTTCCTTCTATTAAATAAGGTTTGTTTATTTCTTTATCTTTATAAGGAAAAGCAACAGTAATATATTTACCATCAGTTATAGATTTAGATTCTTGATATTCATAAATAAAATTGTGTTTTTCACTTAATGATTCAAGCTTTTCTTCATACTTATCTAAATTAAGATTGTATATATAGAATATTCCTGAAATCATTTGTTTTAATGAATCATCAATACATCCTTCTGCCTTAGACATTAAGCACAATGCATACTTCTGCATCGCCATCTTATGAAGTTCATCCGCTCCATCCATCTTATTATTTATTATATAGTCAATTTCTTCATACGTGTAATCTTTAGTATAGTCGATATTAGGAGTTATTCCAAAATCCTGAACATTAGCTTCTTTTATATAATCATAGTAATTATCTTCCATACGATCTAAAGAAGAATTCATTGCTGTAAATATTGCAGTCCCTAGAAGTATTAGAGTTACAATACCAAGCATTTGAACTTTTTTCTTTTTTAATCCTTTTAAAGCATTTCTAAATAATAATCCCATTATGCCCACCCCAATTCATCCGCTGAAAGAACTTTTTCATTATGCTTAAGAGAAACTATTTCTCCACTGTTCATCTTTACCACTGTATTAGCCATTTTAGCAATACTTGGATTATGTGTTACGATTACCATAGTAGTTTTATATTTTTCATTAATTTCCTGTAAAATTTTTAATATATTTTTTCCGGTTTCTTCATCAAGTGCACCAGTAGGTTCATCACAGAATAAAACTTTAGGGTTTTTAACAATAGCACGCGCTATTGAAACTCTTTGCATTTGACCTCCTGATAACTGATAAGGGTACTTATATTTATGGTTGTCAAGACCTACTGCATCTATCACTTCATCAATATCAAGTTCATTAGATGATAAATGAGCGCC
>CAZVIQ010000001.1:40459-59675 GCA_964626795.1 uncultured Muribaculaceae bacterium | reverse complement strand
ATTATACCACTTATTATAATGATATGAAATAAAAAGCAGTTTTAATAATAAGTATTTTAATCAATAGACTTTTAATCACTAAATCACACCATATTTAATAATCTTTATTAAATTTTAACATGTAAAATAAATAGAATTGTGAAAAATTGCTGAAATTATTAAATTTATTTCAAATTAAAATAAAATGTAGTATAATTACTATGGGAGGTAAAAATGAAAAAGCACGGATTATTCAAAATCCTTTCACTTACTATTATAGGTTTACTTTTACTTAGCTGGTTTGTTCCTGCAAGTTACTATAGTGGCAGTGAAATGGTTGACCTAGGCTTATATAGAATGGGCTTACACGAACTTTTAGAATATCCATTCCTAGCAGTGCAGTATTTTATTTCAACAATAATACTGTTATTAACTATTGGAGGATTCTATGGCGTTCTAAGTAAAACTGGCAAATATAAACCTATGGTCGAAAAGTTTGCAGCTAAATTAAAAGGAAAGGAAAATTTATTCTTAATAGTAGTGGCGTTTATATTCGCAGCACTTCAATCAGTATTTGGTTATGGATTATTACTATTCATATTTATACCATTTATCTGTTCAGTTATTCTTGTATTAGGATATGACAAATTAACTGCTTTATTAGTATCATTCATCTCAATTATAGTTGGTACTATTGGAAGTACATTTGATCCTAATGTCATTGGAAAACTTGTGGGTGTTATTGGATATGAATCATCTATTTACCCAAAACTTGGTTTATTTGTTATTAGCTTTGTTATATATGCATTATTTTTAATGAATCATATCAAACGAGTTAAAATAAATAAAAAAGATGAAAAAGTATTAGAAGAACTATATTTAGGAGAAAAGAAAAATAATAAGAAACCTATATGGCCTATCGCTCTTGTGTTCTCATTAATATTCGTATTAATAATTCTAGGAGCAACAACTTGGTCTGAAACATTTAATATTTCTTGGTTCACAGATGCTCATAAAGCGGTAATGGCTTGGAATATTAAAGATTTCACAATAATTTCTTATGTTTTAGGACAATTCCTTGAATTTGGTAAATGGACTTCTACAGATTACGCAATTACTCTTGTAGCAGCGTCTATAATCCTTAAGTTTATCTATAAAATCAAATTAGACGAACTTTTGGAAATTTTCTGTGAAGGTGCAGTAAGAATGTTAAAACCTACAATGGTTATAGTTGTTGCTTACATTGTAGTTATAATTACAGCATATCATCCATTCTACGCTACGATTTCTGCATGGCTAATAGATATGACTTCTAAATTCAATATTATTACAACTACTTTAGTAACCATTATTGGTTCAGTATTTAATATTGAAATGGTTTATCTATCACAAAGTTCAATTCCTTATATTGCAAGTGTATTTACTGCTGAAGCAGATTTAAATCTACTTTCTCTAATATCACAATCAATGTATGGGCTTACAATGTTAGCTGCTCCAACAAGTATAATCTTAATCCTTGGTTTAGAATACTTAAATGTTTCTTATATCAAATGGCTTAAGTCTAGTTGGAAATTCCTTGTAGAATTATTAGTAGTTATTCTTGCTATAATAATTATAGTAATGGTTATATAAAAGAGTGAAAACTCTTTTTTTATGCATAAATCTTTAATTAAAATGGTATCTTATTCATAGATATAATAAGAGGAGAATATATGGATAAATACAGTGAAGAATTAAAGAGTCTACTTAAAAGAAGTGAAATAGAAGCAATTAAAGCTAAATCTATAATTATAGAAACCGTGCATTTCTTACTTGCGGTTTTAAGTTCTACTTCACCAATATGTAAAGTTTTAAATAATTACAATATAACTTATAAAAAGATAAGAGATAGTCTTGTTAAAACTAATAGCAATATTATAATTCTAAATTTTGATACTAACTTTAAAAGAATAATTGAAACAACATTTTTAAATAATAGAGATAAGAATATTGAAGAGTTAAATAGTTTACAATTATTTCTGTCAATAATGGATAATAAAAAAGATAAAGTTAATATTTTATTAAAAAAATACACACCAGATATCAATCTAATATACAAAGATATTCAAAACTTAGTAAATATAGATAAAAACCTTCTTGTATACGAAATTGGAGTAAATTTAAATGAACTTGCATCTACAAACGAATTCAACAAAGTATACAATAGAGAAAAAGAGATAAATAATATTATAGAAATACTGGCAAGAAAAAATAAAAACAACCCTCTTTTAATAGGAGAAGCAGGTGTTGGTAAAACTGCAATAGTTGAAGAACTTGCAAGAAAGATCTCAAAAAAAGAAGTTCCAGAATTTTTATTAGATAAAACTATTATATCATTAAATATTTCTTCAGTTATAGCCGGGACAAAATATAGAGGTGAATTTGAAGATAAATTAAACAAAATAATAAAAGAACTTACTACCTTTAAAAATTTAATTTTATTTATTGATGAAATGCATACTTTAATAGGAGCTGGAGGTGCTGAAGGCGCTATTGATGCATCAAATATTTTAAAACCCTTTCTAGCTAGAAATAACATTAAAGTTATAGGTGCGACAACAATAAATGAATATAAAAGATTTATTGAAAAAGATAAAGCTTTTGACAGAAGATTTCAAAAAATTATTATTGAAGAACCTAGTTCTAATGATTTAATAGATATATTAATTAAAATTAAAAAAGATTACGAAAAATTTCATAACGTTAAAATAAGTAATACAATAATTAAAGATATTGTATTCTTATCAAACAAATACATATTAGATAAAAAAGAACCTGATAGAAGTATAGATATTTTAGATGAAGTATGTGCTTATTCGAAAATAAACAACTACTCAGGTAATAACCTAGAACTAATAAAGAAAATAAATAAACTAAAAAAACTAAAAACAACATATATTAAAAAATCTAATTTTAATGAAGCTACAAAAATTAAAAAAGAAATTATTGATATTGAAAAAAGACTTTATATTAAGTCTCCTATTAATACAGTTACATATGAAGATTTAAAATATGTAATTGAAAATAAATCTAATCAAAAAATATTAGAAATAAATGATGAATCTCAAAAAATAGAAAACTTAAAAAAACATATTATAGGACAAAATGAAAATATAGATAAACTTATAGAAATAAATTTGATAAAAAGGAAAAAGAACAATAATGTTCCAGTTTCAATTTTATTAAACGGTTCAAGTGGCACTGGTAAAACTGAATGCGTTAAAAAATATGCAGAAGTTCTCAATTTAAACTTTATAAGACTTGATATGGGAGAATATAATAATGAAATGACTATAAATAAAATTGTTGGCTCACCAAAAGGCTATGTTGGGTACGATGATGAAAACAATACTTTTGAATCATTAAAATTTTATCCTAATTCAGTTGTCTTATTTGATGAAATCGACAAAGCACATCCTCATATAATTAATTTACTATATTCCATATTGGATGAAGGAAAAATCAAATCTAATAAAAACGAATGCATAAACTTTAAGAATAGTACTATATTTTTAACTACTAATAATTTAAAAGAAAAAGAGAATATAGGATTCAATAAAAAAGAAGTTAATACAAATACTTCTATTTTCAGTAATGAATTTATTAATAGAATTAATTACATTTTAAACTTTAATAAACTTACACTTAGTGATATTAAGAAAATAATAAACTTGAATCTTAAAAATATAAATTTAGAGTATAACACCTGTCTTAAACTTTCTGAAGATGAAATAAAAAAGATAATTAATGAATGTGAATACGAAATATATGGAGCAAGAAAAATATATAATATTATTAAAAAACATTTAGAATATAAGTTAATTAAATCATAATAATACACACAATTATCATAAATATATGGTAGAATTAATATGAGGAAGTGATATTATGGATTTAATATTAGTAATAATTATTATAGCATTGCCTTTATTGGCTAGCGTTTTTGTAAGATCAACATATAACAAGTATGTAAAAACGGAAATTGATTCAAAATTAACTGGATTTGAAGTTGCAAGAAAAATATTAGATAAAAACGGATTAAAAGATATTCACATAGTTAAAATTTCTGGTTCTATGTCAGACCACTATGATCCAAAAAGAAAAGTAGTTAGACTATCAAATGAAGTGTTTAATGGAACAAGTATTGCATCTGTTTCCATAGCCGCTCATGAAGTTGGTCATGCACTGCAAGATAAAGATAAATATATATACATGAATATAAGAAGTTTTATATTTCCAGTAGTAAAATTTACTTCAAGCATTGCATATTATGTAATACTTATAGGATTTTTATTAGAAATACTTTCTTTAGCAAAGTTAGGAATTATATTTGTTTCTTTAGGACTTATCTTTCAGATAATTACTTTACCAGTTGAATTTAATGCGTCAAATAGAGCAAAAAAAGAATTAAAAGATATTAAAACTTTAACTGAATCAGAAATAAGTGGAAGTGAAGAAATGTTATTATCCGCAGCATTAACTTATGTTGCAGGTGTTCTAGCAAGTGCATTACAAATATTAAGATTAATACTATCAGTCAGCAATAGAGATTACTAATTAAAAATATACAAAAAACAAATGAGTTATAATTACATCATTTGTTTTTTATTTATATTTTTTTACTCTACAATATACGGACTCTCAAAAGTTTTACTTTTATATTTACATACTTCTTTATTTTATCTGGCAGACTTATCTGTAGTCGTTATTATCAGATCACTATGTAGTTCTACTTTAATACCAGTAAGTATATTATCATCATCTCCATATACTTATACTCCTAGTACCACTCCCATTATTCTTGATACTATTTATACTTTTTAATTATATACTAGTCTTAGCTCTGCTGTGTTATGACAGTTTGATTTAATTCTTACTAAAGCTGTAAAGAATGCATATGAAAGACTTATAATTCCTATTATTGATGAACTCTAATAGTTTGTTATTATAATTCTTCAAAAAAATCACACTACATTCATAGTGTAATTTTGTCATCCTTTTGTGGTTTGTTTAAGGACAAAAATTTAATTATATTTCAATATTTTTGTCTTTTATTTTAAGTAGAAAAAAAAGAACCTAAGTTCCTAATTTATTTTACATATGGTATTAATGACATAAATCTTGCTCTTTTAATTTGATTAGCTATATGTCTTTGATGTAAAGCACATGCACCTGTCATTCTTCTAGGTAATATTTTACCTTTCTCATTTATATATTTTAATAAAATCATTGGATCTTTATAATCCACTGTTTTACCAGCACACATTTGACATATTTTCTTTTTTCTTGGATAAAATTCTCCCATTACTGTCCTCCTTTAAAATGGTAAATCGTCATCACTAAGTGTTACTTCATTACCAAAATTTTTATATGGATCTTCTTCAGGAATATTTATTTCTTCTCTTGGACTAATATCCATTGGTGCCCCCGGCATTTCATCGATAAATCCACCAGAATAATTATTACCTGATGATCCTTCTTTCTTAGTTCCTAGAAATTCTACTCTATCCGCTATAACTTCTGTTACATATCTTTTTGTACCATCCTGAGCGTCATAAGTACGAGTTTGAATTCTACCTTCTACTCCTACTTGACTGCCTTTTGAACAGTATTTAGCTACATTATCAGCCTGCATACCGAAGATTGATACATTTATAAAATCCGCATCATAATTACCTTCTTTGTTTTTAAAAGGTCTGTTTACAGCAACTGAAAAAGATGCTACAGAAGTTTGTCCAGTACTTCTAAGTTCTGGATCTTTAGTTAGTCTTCCTACTAAAACCACTCTATTCATTTATTACTCCTCTTCTCTTATGATTAAATGTCTTAAGATATTTTCATCTAATCTAGCTTTTCTATCAAATTCTTTTACAGCGTCTGCAGTAGCTAAAACATTTAATAAGAAATAATATCCACGCACTTCCTTATTTATAGGATATGCTAGTTTTTTTTGTCCTAAATCTTTAGAATTTTTAATTTCAGATTTAAAATCTTTAAGTAATTTTTCAAATGATTTAGAAACTTCTTTAATAGCAGTTTCTTCTAAATTTGCTTTTACAATGAACATAATCTCATATTTATTCATTATTTCACCTCCCTATGGTCTATTGGCTTCTATTGAAGCAGAGAGCAATTTTTCGCTCACGAGTATTATAGCAAATATAATTTTTTTTGTAAAGAAATAAAAAGCACACTAATTTTATGCTTTTTTCTTTTTAAGTTTCTTTAATTCATCATAATATACTGAATTTGATACGAAAATATATGGCATAACATATACTGATGCAATTCCAAATGTTAATATTATCAGAAATAACCAAGGTATAAAACTGAAAATAAATATAAAGTAATCCATTTTGTATCCTTTAATTAATTCTCTACTTTTCCTTAAAGTATCTATAGGGTCTGTTTCACCATCTGCCATAATATATATTATCATAGAATAACAAAATGAAAGTATTATTCCAGGTATTATAAGCGCAACATAACCTAAAAATATCATTATTGTTGAAAGTATTATTGTTGCCATTATAGACCAAATATTTTTATAATGCTGCCATATATCATTTATATTATAACTTTTATTCCTTACAACATTTAACATATAACTATTTATTCCAATTATTAAAGGATACAGTAACAATTCTAAAAAGAAAGTAATTATATTAAACTCTTCTGTATCGGTTGTAAATAAACCTATGAAAAAAGATAATAAAAATAATATCGCTAAAGGCTTGAAAACATCCCATAGTTTTCCACTTATAATTTTTCTCGCTTTCTTTTTTATTTCAATTCTATTCATAACTTTCCCCTTTACTTTGTTACATTAAATCTGAAATGACATATATCACCATCTTGCATAATATATTCTTTTCCTTCAAGTCTCATTTTTCCAGCCTCTTTAACTTTTAATTCATTACCACAAGTAATTAAATCATTATAACTCATTACTTCAGCTCTTATAAAACCTCTTTCAAAGTCTGTATGTATTATTCCAGCACATTCAGGTGCCTTCATACCATCTTTGAATGTCCATGCTCTTACTTCGTCACTTCCTACTGTAAAGAATGTTTTTAAACCCAAAAGTTCATAAGTAACTCTAATAAGTTTATCAAGTCCGCTTTCATCAATTCCAATTTCTTTTAAAAATTCTGCTTTTTCAGTTTCATTTAATTCAACAAGTTCACTTTCGATTTTTGCACACATTAATATTACTTCTGTTTTTTCATTCTTTGCTATTTCATATATTTCATTTAAATACTTATTGTTTCTTTCCACTGCTTCTTCTTCAGTAACATTGGCTAGATATATCATAGGTTTTAAAGTAATTAGATTGAAAGAAGAAAGATATTTAATTTCTTCTTCATCTAAGTTTGATAATCTAAGTGAAATACCTTTACTTAATTGCTCTTTTGCTTTTTTTAGAATTTCTACTTCAAGAAGACTAGCTTTATCATTACTCGTAACAGCTTTTTTTTCAATTTTTAAGATTCGATTCTCTATAATTTCTAAATCCGCCAGGGATAATTCTAGATTTATTGTTTCAATATCTCTAACTGGGTTTATTTCTCCATCAACATGTATAATATCCTTGTTTTCAAAACATCTTACTACATGCACTATTGCATCTACTTCTCTGATATGCGATAAAAATTTATTTCCAAGACCTTCTCCAAGTGAGGCTCCTTTTACAAGTCCAGCTATATCTATAAATTCATATTGAGTAGGTATCATTTTTTCAGGGATATACATTTTTTCTAATGTGTCCAATCTTTCATCTGGTACTATAACAGTGCCCAGATTAGGATCTATAGTCGCAAAAGGATAGTTTGCAGCTAAAATATTCTTTTTTGTAATTGCATTAAATAAAGTACTTTTGCCTACATTAGGCATTCCAATTATTCCTGCTTTAAGAGACATATTTTACTCCTGGCCATGAATTTATTCCAAGTGGCAATCCTGTAACATAAAATATTATTATTATTGTTACCCAAATTGTAAATGCACCTATACTATACGGTAACATATATTTTATGCTTCCAAATAAGGTAATATTTTCATTTTGTTTATATTTTTCCATAAATGCCAAGTATATAACAAAATATGCTAAAACAGGTGTAAGTCCATTTGTTATGGAATCTCCTGCAACATATATTATCTGTGCAAATTCTGGCGAAAGACTCGCATTCATAAACATCGGAACAGTCACACCAGAAAATACAGTCCATTTTAATAATCTTCCCGGATAAAACAAATTACTTATAAGTGTTATGATTAAAAGTACAAAAATTAATGAAAAACCAGTTAAATTAAACGTACCAATTAAATTTGATAAAAGTCCAGTAAGTATTAATCCAATATTAGTTTTTTTAAGTGCACTTATAAAAAGTGAAGCAAAAAAGATAAGTACTATAATATTACCTATACCGTCAAGTGAATATGATAAACACTCACTTATATCTTTACTTGATTTTATTGTCTTTGTCATTAAACCATAAAACACACCCATTATAAAGAAGAAAAGCGCAATAATAAATACAAATCCTTGATTAAATAATGAATTCACACCAAATACTTTGTCGATATATAAAGCCGCTGTGTTATCAAGCAGTCCTCCTGATAAAGGTAGACCAGGAATTATCATATAAAGAATTATTAATAAATATACAATTCCTCCTGCTAAACCAACAACTAATCCTCTTAGTTCTTTATTTGTAATTTTGAATTCTTCTTCTTCAAATTCATATCTTTTTAATTTAGGTATAACTATTTTTTCAGATATATATGTAAATACTAAAGAAAATACAATTAGTGCAGCAATCATTATAAATAAACTGAATAATGTTGAGATCTTATATTTAGGATCAAGTATATTAGCAGCATTTAAAGTCGTTGTCAATAAACTACTGTCAGACGCACTCATTATTACATTAACCGAATATCCGAATGAAGAAGCTGCAAAGGAAGATATTATTCCTCCTAAAGGATTTCTTCTTCCATATTTAAACAATAAAGCACTTATTGGAAGCATTACTACAAATCCCAGATCACCAACAAGCGAAAACATTAAACTAATAAATATTAAGCAAAAAGTAATTGTATTTTTTTTTGCATTTTTAGTTAATAAAGTAAATACTGTTTTTAAAAAACCTGTTCTTTCTAAAACTCCAATTCCTATTAATGTAATAAGTAACATGGATAATGGAGCAAAATTTACAAAATCACTTACTGCATTGGTGAGTATATATCTAAAACCACTTCCGCTGAAAAGATTCTCTATCTGAACCACATTATTTACAAGTTCATTAGTAACTGTATTAACGGTAGTATATTCTGCTTGTACATTGAAAAAAGATAGTATTCCACTTACTATTATTACTATAAATGTCAGCCCAATAAATGTTAATATTGGAGTTATACTTTTATTATTTTTATTAAGCATTTTCTTCCTCAACAACTTTCTTTAGTTTCTTCTCAAATATAAGTCTATCCATCATTATGCTTCTACCACAGTTTATGCATTCTATTTTAACATCTACTCCAGTTCTTATAACTTTCCATAAATTTGTTTTACATGGATGTGGTTTCTTCATTATTACTTTATCGCCCAGTTTATATGATTTGTTCATATGTCACCTCTTATTCTTCTGAATTTACATCTATTTTTAGTATCTCTAGTATCCTTTCTAAGTCTTTTTCACTATCAAAAGGAATAGTTATTTTTTTTGCATTTATCTTAACAGAGGTTCCTATCTTTTCTCTCATTATACTTTCAATATGTACATAAGGATTATATTCTTTTCTTTTTATAGGAATTGCTTTCACAAAATCCTCTTTATTAAGAATCTCTTCTAATTTTCTTACACTGATATTCTCTTTAATTATTTTTTCAGATAGTTCATTTATTTTATCTGTATTTTCTAACTTACTTAAAATTTTGGCATGTCCTAAAGATAAATCTTTGTTTAAAACTAAACTCTGAACATTTTTAGGTAATCTTAAAAGACCAAGCATATTAGTTACATAACTTCTGCTTTTACCAACTTTTCTAGAAAACTCTTCCTGTGTTAAATTTAATGAAGATATTATTTTTCTATAAGCTTCTGCTTCCTCTATAGGGCTTAGATCTTCTCTTTGAATATTTTCAAGAAGAGCGATTTGCATCATTTCTTCATCATTAAAATCTTTGATTACTGCAGGAATTGTAGTTTTTCCAGCTATTTTACTGGCTTTTACTCTTCTTTCACCTGCAACTATCTCATATCCTTTTATACTTTTCTTAATTATAATAGGTTCTATTACACCAAATTCTTTTATTGACAGTGCAAGTTCATTTAACTTTTCTTCATCAAAATGTTTGCGAGGTTGATATGGATTACTCCTAAGTTCATTAAGATTTACTTCAAAAATATCTTTTGCTTCAGCACTTTCTATTATATTTCTTTCAAGTGCATCTATATCTATAGTTTCGTTATTAAATAATTGTTCCAGACCTCTACCAAGAGCTCTTCTCTTATTATCCATTTTCATGCCTCCTTTCATCTCTTTCTATTACTTCTTTAGCTAAGTTTATATAAGCTTCTGCCCCTCTACTTTCAGGATCATATTCAATAATAGGTTTTCCGTGTGATGGAGCTTCAACTAATCTTACTAATCTTGGTATTATTGTATTAAAAACCTTTTCTTTAAAAAATTTTCTTACATCCTCTACTACTTCAAGACCTAAAAGAGTTCTTCCATCAAGCATTGTCAAGAGTACTCCTTCTATATCCAAGTTTGGATTTATTTTATTTTGAGTAAGTATTATTGTATTTAATAATTGTGTGACTCCTTCTAAAGCAAAATATTCACACTGTACTGGAATAAGAACCGAATCAGAAGCTGCAAGTGCATTAGTTGTTAAAAGCCCCAGTGATGGAGGACAATCTATTATGATATAATCATATCTGTCTTTTATATTTTTCATTCCATTTTTAAGTTGATCTCCTATTTTAAAATCTTCATTAGATACACCTTTTTGAACAAGTTCAATATCTACACCCGCAAGATTTATAAGTGATGGAATTATACTTAAATTTTTAAATTTTGTTTTAATTATAGTTTCATTTATATCACTATTATTCGCAATAACATCATAAATACTTTTCCTAATCTCAGATTTTACTACACCAAGCCCTGTACTCGAATTACTTTGTGGATCTAAGTCAATAAGAAGAACTTTCTTATCTAAAAACCCTAGAGAACTAGCTAAATTGATGCTCGTCGTTGTTTTACCAACGCCTCCTTTTTGATTAACAAGTGATATAACTTTACCCATAACTACTACCTCTCTTACAAAGAATATTTTAACATAATATATAGCTATTTAAAAGCATAATTGACTAAAAACAGTTTTATTTATGCACAAAAAAATATAAACTTTTTTTCTGAAGTCTATATTTTTATAATTATTTTAATCAATTCTCTCAATTATAGCATAACCATTATTATCAGCATTTGAAGGTTTAGTTTTATCACTTGCTCCTGCAATAATTTCTGTGTTAATAAACATACTTTCATTAATATATGATAATCCTCCGGCACTTCCCCCCATCGAACCACCCTGATTATTTGTATTTCCTACTGTACTGTTTATACCGTTTGCACCTTTTCCAAGAGTTCCGGCACTTCCTGCAGAAGAACTGATAGCAGTTCCTGACTTTATATAATCATATATGAAAAACTGACGTCCTCCCGTTCCTCCTCCAATATAACCGCCACCTGCTCCGCCCATTCCATATACGCAACCTTTAACTGATGAAGAGTAAAAACTTGTGGTGGTAACTCCCTGTTCCACCAAGACCTGCTTCACCAGTATGTTTTCCCCCACCAGGCTGTCTTGTTATGCTAACTCCACTCATAGATGCAGTACTGTTTGCTCCATCTGTATCACCATTTGCAGTAGCGCCTGCACCCGAAGCAACTATTATTCTACTATTTAAACTAGAGGTATCATTCCATACACCCGAGATAGTTCTGACATCAGTGGCACCGCCTCCGCCATTACGATAATTTGTACCACAGTGATTTGTTCCTCCAGAAGTGTTTATCACACTTCCACCAGTACCTCCACCATTATAGCCTCCAGTTACTCCAGTTGTATCACTGTTTGCTCCACCGACATAAAAATATAGTTTTGTTCCTTCTTCAATATATGCTGTTCCCTTTACATACGAACCTTTATAGGTTCCACTATTGGCACCCCATAATTCTATCATATAATTTCCTGATAAGGCTGCTGTAAATTCCTGATAGTTTCCAGTATACGAAAACTCTGATTTGACAGTTATTACATTCATAATATATTCTACTTCTTTATTTTCAATATCTTCTACTATTTTAATAGTTGTTGTCCCAACTTCTTTTCCTAATATATTTATTTCTTCATCTTCTGTAGAACATGTAGCGATTGTTTCATTTTCAGACAAACAATTCAGTTGTCCATAATTTACACCTACTATATTTATTTTTTTATTTAAACCTTTAATTACTTGTCCCATTGGCTCTGAAATTCCAAAAACAACACTTTCACTGTACATTGATTGTGTTGAAATTTGCAGCTTTCCCTTAAATCTAGCACCTTGATTTTGGTTTTGATCTTCTCCTGTTTCTCTAAATATTATTTGTATTGTATATGTATGAATTTCGCCAGGATTTATTAATATTTCATTTATCAAAGTAGAATTATCATCAGGTAAAGTTCCTTCTTTTTCTCCACCGCCATCATCACTAGTTATTTTATATACTAAATCATCAGATATAAATTCATTTAAAACATTAATTATATTTATATTATAATATAGAGCAGAATTTCCCTTGTTTTCTACACTAAAATTTTTACTTGTACTTATTCCTGGCAATGCATTTTCAATATCTATTAATTCGGTATCAATAAATACTAATTTTAAATTAGCAGTTTCAACTACTGTTTGAGTAGCTTTTTCATTTCCTTTTACATTAGCACTAAAAAAAGCATAGGTTATTCCTATCAGCACTATTGATACCACTATTATCGTTATTATGCCTAACATTAATAATCTATTTTTTTCATTCACAAAAATCATACCTTCCTAATTATTAGTTTAGGTAAATTTTATTATATATATACTTTATTATAATTACTTTTTACCAAATGTTATATTCATTACCCGTCTTAGCAAGTATAGTATTTTCAAAATTTGATGCAGCCTCTAGCATTATCTTATTATCATCTCTGCCTAATGAACTAAAGTGTGTAAGAATTAACTTGCCTGCTTCAGCAAGTCTGGCATAATTGCTTGCTTCAAAAGCTGTCATGTGATAAGGATTATTTGTATTACCTTCAACTCTAAGTAACATAGAATCACATAATATAACATTTGCTTTTTTACTAAATTCTGTTAATTTATCTATTCCAAGGTTTGATACATCACCAGTATAAACAAAACTATTATAATCATTAAATACTCTAACGGCGTAAGCTTTTATATCATTATGTTTAACTTCGCAGAAAGAAACTACATGATTGGTACCTTTTATTTTAGTTTTCTCATTATATTTTTTAACTATCATCACACCTTCTGCTGCTTTAACAATGTCTTTATATATTTTATATGGATTATTTGGTATATAAAGTGTTATGGGCGTAAGAGGAATTGCTCTTCTCTTATATTCTTTTATTAAATATATTAAATTGTATAGTTCAAGATAATGATCCCAATGTAAATGTGTTATAATTATTTTTAAATTAATTAAATCTTCAGGTAAATTCAGTTCTCTCGCTATACCTGAACCTGCGTCTAATAATATTTTTTCTTTATCTATAGTAACTAAATATCCAGATAAGTTATCTTCTTTTGTACAAACAGGGCTTACACATCCCAATACTCTTAATCTCATTTTCTATTCACCTATTTATCAGTATAACAAAAAAACCGAAAAGTTTAAATTACTTTTCAGTTTCCTTTACTTTTTTTGTCTTTTTTTCAGTATTCTGTTTTACTATTTCTTCGATTTCTTCTTTAGTTAAAGTTTCTTTTTCAATCAAAGTATTTGCTAAAACATCTACTAACTTTTTATTTAATCTAAGAATTTCTTTAGCTTTATCGTAACATTCATTTATTATTTTTCTTATTTCTTTATCAATTTCAACTGCTACTTCCTCAGAAAAATCTTTTGATTTAGTATAATCCCTTCCTAAAAATACATTATCACTTCTATGTTCAAATTGTACAGGACCTAAGTCACTCATACCATATTCTGTAACCATACTTCTAGCAATTTTTGTCGCTCTTCTAAAATCATCTGAAGCTCCAGTACTCATTTCGTTAAGAAATAACTCCTCACTTACTCTACCAGAGAGTAATGTTACAATCTGTTCAGTAAGTTCGTCTTTTGTATAAACAAGTGTCTTCTCTTCCTTAGGAAGCATTTGTGTATAACCGCCTGCCATTCCACGAGGAATAATTGTAATCTTATGTACTTCTTCTCCTTTCGGAAGAATAATACCACTAACAGCATGACCTGCTTCATGATAAGCTACTACTTTTTTCTCAAAGTCTGTTACTTTTCTACTAGTTTTAGCAGGACCCATAAGCACTCTATCACTTGCCTCATCTATTTCATCCATACCGATATTATCTTTATTTCTTCTAACTGCTAAAAGTGCTGCTTCGTTAAGTAAATTCTCTAAATCCGCTCCTGAATATCCAGGAGTTCTTTGTGCTATTCTATTTATTTTAACTTTACTATCTAATATTTTATTTTTAGCATGTACGTTAAGAATATCTTCTCTTTCTCTAACATCAGGAAGGCTAACTGTAACTTGTCTATCAAATCTTCCCGGTCTTAAAAGCGCTGGGTCTAAAACGTCTGGTCTGTTTGTTGCAGCAATTATTATAATCCCTTCATTTTCTCCAAAGCCATCCATTTCAGTTAAAAGTTGATTTAGTGTTTGTTCTCTCTCATCATGTCCTCCACCTAGTCCAGTACCTCTTTGTCTTCCAACCGCGTCTATTTCATCTATAAATATAAGACAAGGAGCTGTTGCTTTTGCCTGTTTAAACATATCTCTTACTCTAGATGCACCAACACCAACAAACAGTTCAACAAAGTCTGATCCACTTATATAGTAAAATGGAACTTTTGCTTCTCCTGCCACCGCTCTTGCAAGAAGCGTTTTACCTGTTCCAGGAGGCCCCACCAAAAGTACTCCTTTTGGAATTCTAGCTCCTAGCTTCTGGAATTTTTTGGGGTTTTTAAGAAAATCTATAAGTTCTTTAACTTCTTCTTTTTCTTCTTTAAGACCAGCAACATTTTTAAATGTTGTTTTATGAGCATCACTTGAAAGTTTAGCTTTACTTCTACCAAAATCAAATGTGCCTTTCCCGCCTGCTCCCATTTTATTTAAAATATAAAACATAGAAACAAGTAATAATATTATTGGTAAATATGAACTAATAATATTTGCCCACGAACTGTTTTCTGGATTTGGCTTTGTCTCAACATCTAAATTGTATTCTTCTGCTCTTTCAAGAATATTCGTAACTATATTATCAGATAAAGGAACTATTAAACTAAAGCTTTCATTTTCTTTATATCCTTCTATTTTACCTGTTAAACTATATATACCTGATCTATTTCTTGGTGTAATATAGAGTTCAGTTACTTCTCCTTTATTCAATGATTTAGAAAATTCACTATAATTTATTTCATTTATTTCTTTACTTAAAATGTTCCAATAAAATAATGTAAATATCATTATAATCATAAGTAGTATATAAGGCAGCGTTATCCTTAAATTTATATTATTTTTTTTATTCATGTTCTCTCTCCTTTTTAATAATACCTAAGTATTATATCATACTCTTCATCTTTTTCCTTGTCAAATTTAGATTTTTTCAAACCGGGTACCCAAAGTATAGTATCTGATGCATCACACAGAATAGGCCACATATTCCTTTCCTTAAATGATATTTTATCATCAATGAATATATTATTTACTTTTTTTCTACCAAGCATTCCTTTAACTTCCATCTTATCACCATTTCTTCTAGTCCTCACATATAAAGGTAATTTTACTTCTTTACTAGAAAGTCTAATTGCATAATTATTATTCCAGTCACATTCTTCTACTTTTTCTATATTCATTCCATTAGGTAAATTTACAATGTTTTCAATTTCAACCTCATATATATCGTTTTCATATTCAGAGAAACTAAAAGTTAAATTTTTATATGACTTTGTTACAATAACATTGTTTGGAAGATGTACTATACTATTTACTTTATTTGAGTTAATCAAATCAAAAATCAAATCCACATGAACACTTCCAATAATAAGTAAATCATCATTATAAATACTTTCAAGTAGATGATATATTATTTTAGTTTGAATTAAATGTTCGAGTTCTAAAAACTTTTCAATATCGAGTACTCCCTGTTTAAACACTTTATTTATTACTTTATTCATTTGTACTTCTACATAATTATTATATTCCATAAGTGTCTCACTAAACTTATAAAATTTTTGGTGAACATTAGGATCTTCATTTTTTAGAAATGGTAACACTGTTTTCCTATATCTATTTCTTGTATAAATATCTTTTGTATTACTTTTATCTTCTGCATACTTAATTTTATTTTCTTTATTATATTTTAGTATTTCTTCTTTTGTAACATTTATAAGAGGTCTTACAATAGTATATTCATTTTTTTTAATTGTTTTTTGAAATCCACTGTAACCTTTAAGAGTTGAACCCCTTACAATTCTCATTAATATAGTTTCCATTAAATCATCTGCATGATGCGCAGTCATTAAAAACTTAGCACCGTATTTCTTCATAATTTTATCAAAATAATTATATCTTATAGTTCTTGCTTCATTATGAAAATTATCATCTCCATAACCTACTATTTTCATATGTTCAAAATATATATTTTCTTTATCGCAATATTCTTCTAGTTCTTTTCTTTCCTGTTCGCTTTCAATTCTTACATTATGATTGACGTGGGTGCATATTAAAAACAAATCAAGTTCTTTCTTAACTCTATTTAAAAGATGTAATAAAGCCATTGAATCAGGCCCTCCTGAACAACCTATTACTACAGTATCTTTATATTTTAATCCTATTTTTTTTACAATAAAATTATATGCTTCTTCCATTATTATTCACCAATCTTACAATAAAAATTATATCATTTAAAGTCTTTGTTGTAAATTGAAAATCTAGTGAAAACACTGTAAAAAACATGTTAAATTTAATAAATAAGTATATTTTTTAAAATTAATTCTATTCAATAGTTATAAATTAAAATCTCTTTACTATCCATTCCATTTGTAATTTCAATATTGGATTTTAGAGAAACTACGGGGCGCACCCCAAGCATGCACTTGTTTTTATTTCATTATCAGATAGTATTGTGCAGCCTATTGTATTTTGATTATTACAATTTTCTTCCCACGCTACAAAGTTATCTTCTGTTAAATTCGCAGTAAAAAATGCATAGGTTGGTCCTATGGTTAAAACTACTATTATTCCTATTATAGATATTCCTATTGCATTAATTTTTTATATACTTCTTCATAAAAAATCACTCTACATTTCATAAAGTGATTATAACATTAACCCCCCCCCGTCAAATAAATTGTGCATAAGTTCTATTTATTACTCTTCTGGAATTTTAATTATTAATTCTCCGTTTTTAGAATAAAGATATTTTTCTCTTGCATATTTTGCTACATATTCAGGATCTTTTAATTTAGTTATTTCACTTTTTAAACTTTCTTCTTCTTCAAGTTTAGATGTGTATACTAATTCAAGTTCTTTTTTTACTTTTATATTTTTATAAATCGTTGACCAGAAACTAAACATATTACTAATGAATAATATAAGCAAAGGAATAAAGAATAATGTTAGTACAAATAAACGTCTTTGATCTTTTATGCTTGCTTTTTTCATATACTCGCCTCCGATTATATTTAATTATACATGCTTTTTATTTAAGTTTCTATGCTTTTTATTTTTGTTTACATATATCTTTACATATTTTCTTAAAAATTTAAATTTATTTTTAAATAAATAAAAACTTATAAAAAATGTTAGAAGAAAGTATATATGAATTATACCACTATTTATTTTTAATAAAAGCAAGAAGTATATTAAAAACATATCTATTGAAAATAGTATATTAATTAATACTTTATACATAAATTTTGTTTTATAAATAAAGTTGTAATTTAAATTATAAAAGTATGAAAACAGTATTCCATATGAAAATGAAAATACAAATGATAATAATTGTTTTTCTAATATCATTACTTAAATAGCTTTGCTATTACACTTTCTGCTTTAATTTTCTTGTTAGATTCTTCTAAATATGTAAGACTGTCGATTTTACCTTTAATATTTAAGTTACCTTGAAAAGTATCTAGTTTAATTAATTCAAGTTCTTCTCCTTTAATTAATATGTATCCATGAGTAGTTTCAACAAAAAATTCTTTACTATCAAAGTTTTCTATTTTCTTTACTCCAGTTATTACTACAGTTTTTCTTTCTACTAAGTGTATTGTATGATTCATTCCAGCACTTATCTCTTTATCTTTGTCCATATTTTCCTCCAATAAAAAATATGCATAAAGCATATATTTTATTCGTAAACTATTCTTCCTTTACAATAAGGCTTTCGCCTGTCATTTCTTCAGGCTTTGTTATTTCATACATATCTATTAAAGTTGGTATAATGTCTTTTAATGACCCTTCAGGTTTCAATTTATACTTTGTGTTACATATTATAAATGGAACTTTATTTGTTGTATGACTTGTTAATACATTTCCATCTTTATCAATCATTTGTTCTGCATTTCCATGATCAGCAGTCACAACTAAATCATAAAAATGTTCTTCAGCTTTTTCAAGGATTTTACCAAGACAAAAATCACATATTTCAACAGCATCTACAGTAGCTTTAAAATTCCCAGTATGACCAACCATATCCGGATTTGCAAAGTTCACTAAAATAAAATCATAATCATCTTCAATAGCTTTAAGTGTATTTTCTGTTACCTCACCTACACTCATTTCAGGCTTTTGGTCATATGTTGCGACAGTAGGAGATGGAACTAAAAACTTAAAATAATTTTTGTTTTCAAGATCTTTTTCACCATCAAAGAAATGAGTAAC
>CAZVIQ010000001.1:32148-40359 GCA_964626795.1 uncultured Muribaculaceae bacterium | reverse complement strand
TAATAAATTCATCAGTAACGCCTTTTTGATAATGCATATCTATTGCATATTCTGGTGTTCTAAAAGAATTTCCATATCCCGTTGTTATAATATCATAATATCTTTTTACTCTGTCCCATCTATTATCTCTATCCATTGCATAATATCTACCAGATATAGTTGATATTGTTCCAAGTCCAAGTTTTTTACACTTTTCAGCAAATTCTTTTACAGTAGTTAATGCGCTTTTAGGTAGCACATCTCTTCCATCTGTCACAATGTGAAAGCTTACGTTTTTAATGTCTTCAATTTTAGCCATAGCTAAAATAGCATAAAAATGATTTATACTCGAATGTACTCCACCATCTGAAAGTAAGCCCATAATGTGTAATGTACTTCCTGATTCTCTTACTTTTTTAAATTTTTCTTTTAAAAATTCATTACTGAATAATTCTTTATTTTTTATTTTTTCATTTATTAATGAAAGTGGCTGCAAAGTAACTCTTCCAGTTCCTATTGTCATATGTCCGACTTCACTGTTACCCATCTGACCTTTTGGAAGGCCTACTTCCTCCCCACTTGCTTCAAGTTCTGCACAGGGATATTTCGCCATAATCTCATCTAAAACTTTAGTTTTAGCAGCTTTAACAGCATTTCCATTTTCGTTTTCACTAAGTCCAAGTCCATCTAGTATTAATAAAATAATTTTTTTCATAAATCACCATTAATTTATTTTAGCACAGTCTTAGCTAAAATGTAACATTAAAAACGCTATTCCTATACCAAGACCAATAATAAATCCAACTATTATTGATATTAACCATATATTTATTTGACCGGCTCTCTTTGTAAGAACCATGTCTGCATTTTCTAATAAACCACCTTCGTTATCTCTTTCAAATGGTTCTTTCGATAAATACTCTGTGCTTCCGTTTACTTCTATATTATTTCCTGCAATTCTATATTTACGGTAATACATCTCATCAAAGCCAAGTCTTCTAGCCTGTTCCATTTTGTCTTTTTCTGTTTCATAAGCTGCGATAAAGATACCATTATCTAATGCTGCCAGTAAACTTACTTCTTCCTTTAGTGGAATATTTCCCACAGGACTAATCGTTATCACTTCTCTTGAAGCAGTAACCCAAGCTACAGGAGGTATAACACTTTTAGGAAGATCTTCAGGTTTTATGCGTTCTACTTCGTTAACTTTTTCATCAAGTATTACATTTTTATTTTCATCAAGTGAAAAATCTTGTATACTTACACTTCCATATCTTATAACACTTTCATAATACTCAGAATACGAGTTTCTTATTATAGTAATTGTTCCAGCTGGATTTACAATTACTTTAATAGCTTTGTGATCTTCCTCAGTCGTAGGAATATAGAGTTCTGTTTCTCCATTTTTATATCCGAATTTTAAATCAGTTAATATTTTTGACATTAAATCACTATAGAAACTTGTAGTATTCACATTTATTACTTTTCTAACAAGTTCATTATTTGCACCATATTTTATTAAAAAATCACCAAATCGCTCTTCACTTGTGATACCTTCTCTTTCTAAAAAAGTACTACATTTTATTATTCCTGGCTTTATTTTATCTTTTTCGGAATTATTTATATCAGTTAATCCTCGCCTTACTTCATTAATATCTATAGAAAAAGTATTACCACTTACAATTAGATTTTCTTTACCTATAACTTTAATCGACTCTTCTATATTTGGCAAGGGTACTTCTACTGTAAGTTTATCTGCTTTTTCCTCATCTTCAGAAGATTCTAAATACTTTATTCTTTTATTAACAACTGTAAAAATTTTTTGTCTTACATCGTCATCTAGTCCAATTGCAAAGTTTCTGTTTAATGCAGCAGTTTCTTCAGAAACTAATTTTATATTCATATCTTCAACAACGTTAAAGAAATAAGTATTACCATCTATACTTAAACTAACACATGCTTTATCATTATAAGTTTCTAAAGAGGGGTTTAATCTCATTCCTGCCAAAAGGTCGTTTAATAAAATATTAGCATTTTGATCTGTAATTTCCTTTTGAGCTACTGAACTATAAAAATCATTTTCTTTTTCATTATTGATCTGATAATTATCTTTTACATAACCATATATAAAAGCTGCTGCTTCCAATTCAGTTAATTCTAATTCTTTTACCATTCTTAATATTTCAGCTTTTTCTGCATAATATTTTTCCACATCAGTTAATATTGAACTTTTTTCTAATAATAAAGTATTTACTAAAAATGAATCTTTATTCATTGCCCATTCTATAAGATCTTCTAATTCCTTTTCAGAAAGTTTTTTCTTTATTTCTTTTTCCGGAACAATAAAACCCTCTTTTTCGTTACTTATAGTTTCTAAAAGACCCACTACTTCTTTGACAGTTTCCAAACTGACATTTTCTGCAAATTTTATATTTTTTATATCTGATTCTATCAGATATTTTTTTAACTTTTCTAATTCATTAGGACTTAAATTAGTATTAATAACAACTTCAGCACTCATTTTTAGCCTCCAATTATAACCAAATTATACCAAAGTTGACTATATTTTACTAGTTATTTATACTAAATTCTACTTAAAATAAAAACTAATATACCTTAATATATTAATTTTATCTTACTTTTAATGTATCTAGCCTTAGTTTATCGGCAATAGTTACAATAAATTCTGAATTAGTAGGCTTTGCTCTATCAATATCTACACTATGTCCAAAAATTTCATTCATTAAATCCCAGTCACCACGATTCCAGCTAACTTCTATAGCATGTCGAATTGCTCTTTCTACTCTAGAAACTGAAGTATCAAACTTTTGACCTATTGCCGGATATAACTCTTTTGTTATACCACCAATTAACCCAGGATTCTCATAAACCAAATAAATTGCCTCTCTTATATACTGGTAACCTTTAATATGAGAAGGTATGCCTAATGAATGGAGAACTTTAGTTATAGAAACCTGCATACTGTTTTCATAAATATTTATTACTGACTTCTTTTTATGTTTATTTTTAGCAATATCTAAAATTTTATTTTCAAGATCTGCTAAATCAAAAGGTTTTAAAATAAAATATTTTACTCCATATTCACTAACTCTTCTTATAGTTTCTGGTTCATTGTAGGAAGTAACTACAATTATATCTTTATTAATATCTTTTTCTTTAAGTTTTGCAAGTACATATATACCATCTTTCTTGGGCATTATTAAATCTAAAAGAATTAAATCAATATTATCAACGCTTTTCTCTATTTTTTCTAACGCTTCCTCTCCATCGCAAGCAGAATCTACTACTTCAATTTGTGAGGAATTTTCAAAATACTCTTTAATAAGATCAATTATAGGCTTATTGTCATCTACTACCAACATTTTAACTTTCATTTATTTCTCTCTCTTTCAATTATAATTATAGTATGTTTACTATATATTTTTCCATAGGAGAAATGATAATGTTTTGTCTAAATTTGTCGAATATTAGCTTATTTTGTCAGTGACTTATTTTTCCGTTTTTAGATATGCTTCTATAAATAAATCAAGATCGCCATCTAAAGTTTTTTCAACATTAGATGTTTCAGCGTTTGTTCTGGCATCTTTTACAAGTGAATAAGGACACATTACATAACTTCTTATAGCACTTCCAAAATTAACATCCATAACATCACCTTTTAAATCTTTTAATTTATCGTTAAATTTCTGTTTTTCCAAAATATAAATTCTTGATTTTAAAATTTCCATAGCTTTTTCTTTATTTTTTATCTGACTTCTTTCATTCTGACACGTCACTATTAGACCAGTAGGGATGTGTGTAAGTCTCACTGCAGAATCTGTAGTATTAACGCTTTGTCCTCCAGCTCCTCCACTATGATAAACATCTATTTTTAAATCTTTTTCATTAATTTCTATGTTTATATTTTTATCTATTTCCGGAGTTACTAAAACCGATGCAAAAGAAGTATGTCTTCTTGAGTTAGAATCGAATGGGCTTATTCTCACAAGTCTATGAACTCCTGTTTCTCCCTTAAGATATCCAAAAGCATAAAGAGCTTTAACATATATAAAAATTCCTTTTAAGCCGACTTCCTCACCTTCTTGCTTATTAATAATTTCATATTTAAAACCCTTATTATCAAAGTATCTCATATACATTCTCGCAATCATATTAGCCCAATCATTGCTTTCCGTTCCACCAGCACCACTATGGATTTCCATATAAGCGTTATTACTATCAAATTCACCAGAAAGCATTGATTCAATTTTTAAATCCTCAATTATTTCTTTAATATCTTTTAATTCTTCATTTAATACATCACTATCTTCATCACAAGAAATATTTATTATCTCTTTCATATCTTCTATTCTTATTTCTGTAATATCTATTTTTTCTATAAGTTCTTTTAAATTAGAATACCTGCTCATTATTTCTTGATAATTTGGATTATTCCAAATTTCTTCAGACTCAACTTTATCTTCAAGCGCACAAAATTCATTAACTTTTTCTTCTACTTTTAAAAGCTTCTTAATATCTGCAAATTCTTCTATCATATCATCAATTTTATTTTTTAAATCTTTCAGTTCCATAATTTCCTCTTAAAATTCATCATTCATCAAAAAGTCAAAAATATTTATATTTTTTATTCCGTTTTGAGAATAATCTTCGTCATCAAGTGATATTACATATTTTTCATATGAATCTTTTATTTCATTAAATGCACCAAACTCTCTTTGAATTGTCTCCTCCGATGATAACAAATAGCATACTTGAATATATTTAAATTCTTTGTTTTTTGTTGCTACAAAATCTACTTCTCCATTTTTAAGTTTTCCTATGTATACATCATATCCTTTATAAAGTAAATCGTTATATACAACATTCTCTAAAGAACTCGAGTAATTTAATTCTTTACTATTGGTTTTTATTTTTTTGACTCCTAAATCAGAAGCATAATACTTATTTAACGTTTTTAAAACACTTTTACCTTTAATATCGTATCTATATACTTTATTCATTATAAATGTTGAACACAAAGCTTCTAAATAATTATATAAAGTATCAGTTGCTAGTTCATTGTTTTCTTGTTTTAAATAGTTTAGTACATTGGTAGCCGAAAATTCTCTTCCCTCTGTTTCTAAAAGATACTGAAGTATTTTATTAAATGACGTAATATCTTTTATATTTAATCTATCAACCACATCTTTTAAAAGTATAGAATCATAAACATCTGAAATATAATTTAATCTGGATTTTTCATTATCAAAAGAAAATCTTTGTGGAAGAGAACCCCATTCAAAAATATCAAACAATAATTGTTTATAATTTTCTTTTTTACTACCTGTAAATTCTACTATTTCTTTAAAAGATAAAGGTAATATTTTAAAACTAACATATCTTCCAGATAAATCTGTAGCTAATTCTAAAAAAGTCATTCTACTATTAGAACCTGTTATAAATATACTAAATTGATCTGTAATTCTAAGCGAATTAATTCCTTTTTCAAATTCTTCTACTTTTTGAATTTCATCTAAAAATATATAATATTTTTTCTTATTCTTTACCATACTTTTTATATAATCGTTTAAATCTTTAGCATTTTTTATAAAGTTATAATCTAATGATTCAAAATTTATATATATTAATTGCTCTTCTTTTATTTTTTTGTTTTTAAGTTCATTCATTATTTGAGTTAATATAACAGATTTTCCACTTCTTCTTAAGCCATAAAAGATTTTTATTAAAGATGTTTCATCATAAAAATCTCTTATTTGACTTAAATATTTTTCTCTAATCAACATTATTTATCACCTTTTATTATTTTACTATAAACGATCCGAAATGTAAAGTTATTTTGTTACACTGGAATAACTTTACAAAATTTAAAGTTATTTGGATGCAACAAAATATTCTGTTATTTTAAATACTAATATAACCAAAAAATAATAGATTCAGATTATGATAAAATAAAAACTAAAAATTTTTAGTTTTATTTTACAATATATTATTTACCACAGCACTTTTTATATTTTTTTCCACTTCCGCAAGGACAAAGATCATTTCTTCCGACTTTTTGTTCAGCTTTTTTTGGTGCCTTTTTAGTTGTTTCTTTACTATCATTTGTTTTTAAATTTTTATGTTCTTTTCTTTCTATGTTTTGCCTTATTTCAGCTTTAAGTAATAATGTAGTAATTTCAGCACTAGTTGACGCCATCATATTATCAAAAAGTTCAAAACCTTCAACTGCATATGCCTGGAGTGGATTTACTTGTGCGTAACCACGAAGTCCGACACCTTCTTTTAAATGTTCCATAGCATCTAACTGGTCCATCCAGTTTTTATCTAGTACTCTAAGAGCAATAGCTTTCTCAAAATCATTTTGAACTTCAACCGGAACATCTTCTAACTTTTTATTATAATCAGTTACAACAATATCATAAATATAATCAATTACTTCTTCCGGTGCTTTATTATCAAAATCTTTTTTTAATAGTTTTTTTGATTTTAATAAATGTGCATTAAAGTGTTCAATTATGTTATCTATATCATTATCGGTAAGTAAATCTTCAGGTGGCATATGAACCATTACTTCGTTTCTGGCATATTCTTTGAAAATATCAAATATTCTATCTTTTATGCTTTCCTTATCTAAAATCTCGTTTCTTCTTTCATATATCACTTCTCTTTGTTTACTAATAACATTATCGTAATCTAAGAGTGCTTTTCTTCTATCATAGTTAAAACCTTCAACTCTTTTTTGTGAGCCTTCTATATTTTTAGATATTATTTTATGAGAAATTGCCTGATCTTCTTTAATTCCCATGGTTTGCATAACACTTTTTATTTTTTCAGAACCAAATTTAAGCATTAGATCATCTTCCATTGATACGAAAAATCTAGATTTTCCAGGATCTCCTTGTCTTCCTGCACGACCTCTTAGCTGGTTATCAATTCTTCTAGAGTCATGTCTCTCCGTACCAATAACAAATAATCCTCCTAATTCTTTCACACCCTTACCAAGCTTAATATCTGTTCCACGTCCTGCCATATTGGTAGCTATAGTGATAGAACCTTTTAATCCTGCTTTATCAATTATAAGAGCTTCTCTTTCGTGATTTTTAGCATTTAAAACTTCGTGTTTTAATCCTTGTTTTTTTAACATATTACTTAGAAGTTCAGAACTTTCAATTGAAGTTGTTCCAACTAAAATAGGTTGTCCTGATTTATGAATTTCCCCTATAGTTTTAACTATAGCATTAAGTTTGCCTCTCATACTTGAATAAATTAAATCTGTTTCATCTTCTCTTATAACAGGTACATTTGTAGGAATAACAATAACATACATATTATAAATATTTCTAAACTCTTCTTCTTCTGTTTTAGCAGTTCCTGTCATACCAGAAAGTTTTTCATACATTCTAAATAGATTTTGAAATGTAATAGTTGCAAAAGTTTTAGTTTCACTGTTTATTTTAACGCCTTCTTTTGCCTCAAGTGCTTGATGTAATCCCTCGCTGAACTGTCTTCCATGCATAAGTCTTCCTGTAAATAAATCAACTATAATTATTTTATTATCTTCTACTACATAATCAATATCTTTTTTAAAAGCATAGTTTGCAGTCATTGCCTTATCTAAATTATGAACGAGCATACTGTTTTCTATATCATATAAATTTTGAACATTTGATAGTCTTTCAGCATTTTTAACACCTTCTTCAGTAAGTGTTACTTTTTTAGTTTTTTCATCTATAACATAATCTGTTACTTTTAAAGATTTTGCTATCTTATCAGCTACAAGATACAAATCATCACTTTTGCTTACACCGCCTGATATAATAAGTGGAGTTCTTGCTTCATCTATTAAAATAGAGTCAACCTCATCTATTATTGCAAAGTTAAGTCCTCTTTGAACTCTGCTTTCTTTTCTTACAACCATATTATCTCTTAGGTAATCAAAACCAAGTTCGTTATTTGTTGTATATGTAATATCTTTAGCGTATGCTTCTGTTTTCTCTGCCGCGTTCATTTCTTTCAAATTAACACCTACAGATACACCTAAAAGATCATAAATTGGTCCCATCCATTCAGCATTTCTGCTTGAAAGATATTCATTAGTTGTTACAACATGAACTCCTTTTCCAGTCAAAGCGTTTAAATAAGCAGGAAGAACTGTAGTTAAAGTTTTTCCTTCACCTGTTTTCATTTCAGATATATTGCCATAATGAATTG
>CAZVIQ010000001.1:0-32086 GCA_964626795.1 uncultured Muribaculaceae bacterium | reverse complement strand
TTTCACCTATACCTCTAAAAGCAGCTTCACGCGCAACCGCAAATGCTTCGATTAAAATATCTTCAATAGTTTCACCTTTTGAAAGTCTAGTTTTGAATTCATCAGTTTTAGCTTTTAATTCAGGATCTGTTAATTTTGCTATTGTTTCTTCTAAAGCAAGAATTTCATTAGCTTGCTTTTCAAATTTTATTAATTCCTTTGTTTCATAATCAAATAATTTTTTAAATATATTCATGTCATTTCACCTTCATTAAATATTTTAACAAAAATTATATGAAAAAGATATATAAACGCATGAAAAAAGCTCTATTTCTAGAACTCTCGTTTTTTATTCTTCTTCTAATTCGTTTGTTGGTTCGTCTTCTGCTTTTTCATAAGCATCTAAGATTTCTCTTTCGAAAACACTTCTAACTTCTTGTGAAATAGGATGAGCAATGTCTCTATAGCTACCTGTAGCAGTTTTTCTGCTTGGCATTGCTATAAACAGACCTTTATCACCTTCAATTATTCTAATATCATGTACTGCAAATTCATCATCTAAAAGAACAGACGCGATACCTCTCATACGTGAGTTTTCTTTGTTTACCTTACGTATATTAACTGATGTTATTTTCATTGTTTAAATTCCTCCTCTAAGCTTTCTAAATTAATTTTACAACCCTTTTAACTTCTAGTCAAGCATTTAATAACTTAATTACAACGTTTTTTGTTAAAATATCAGCATAAGAGAAAGATTTTATTTCTTCAGAAACTTTAATTGTAAAAAGAGATGGATAAGTCTGTAGAATAATTCCTTCATAAACTTCAAATTTATTTCTACCTATATTTACTTTTGCAACTACTTTTTTGCCTGTTAAATCGTCTATTTTCGCTTTAATTTTTTCTATATTCACGATGCATTATTCCTTGGATATCCAGTATACATCATTCCCTTGGATTTAAGTCCGCCCATTCCATCTTTTCCATATTTTGTTTTTTCTAACAATTCTATTAGATCTATATTTTGATCTCTTTCACTTAAACTTAGAGTTGTCGCGATTATAGCAGGATCTAATGCATGAATATTTATTCTTTTAGGACTTGATGCAAAGTTTGCTCCACTTTTAATTAGTTCTTCATAATTACTCTGGCAAGCTCCTGCTATAATTATTAGATTTTCATTACTTTTTTCATACTTTCTCGCTTCTTTTACACTTTTAACAAAATTTGAACTATTTTTATACATATCTCTTGTACCTATTCTTTTTTTATAATAAGCATCATGACCGGTTATAACCACTATATCTGGATTATACTCAGTAAGAAGGCTAGGTATAATTTTTGATGTTTCTTCTTCGTTGACACTTTTGCCTATTGCCATTATCCCAGCCTTTTTATAATATTCCATGCATCTTTTTAGATAATCCTTATCTCCATCAATATGTAATACTTTACCTGGTATATAAAAATAATCACTTCTATTAAGCCTATCATTAAGACATTTAATTGCATAATCATCATCATAATTGCTTCTTTCTTTTGAAGCTATTTCTAAATCTGTTTCATTTGCATCTGCTATAAGTCGTACATTAAGACCTTTTAATGTAAATTCTTTTCCATTAACACCAATTACTTTAAAAACAATATCGTGGTTATATGATTTTCTTGTAACAAAATCACCTATTTTAATCATTTTAATTCACCTATTTAAACATATGTAAAAATCTTAAAAATATATTATATGTTTTTATATAAAAATTTTCGAAATAAAAATATAGATTCATAAAACTAATTAGTCTAAAATCTATATTTATTATAATTTCTTATCGATTCTTTTATTTTAATTCAATATATTAAATTTAATTACTTAATTTAACAATAGTTAAAGATCTGTTCGCATAGCCTAGAGTAGGAAAAGCGGTACTAGCACTTCCTCCTACCTCATCTCCTGCTGTTAAATTCGCTTGAACTACAAAAGTTGAACTACTTCTATTTGGTATTTTAAAAAATGTACTAGCATCACCAAAAATCGGTGTACCATTCACAGTAATAACAGCTTCTGCATATGGCTCGTCTGGATCCGGGTTGACTGTAGCTTCACCGTTAATAGATAATGTTATTTGATAAACACCATCCTCACCTACCACTAATTCATTGCCTGATAAACTAAAAGTTATATCGCTAGATAAAGGTCCAACTATACTAAATGGTATGGTAGTTAAAGTTTCTCCCGGAGTTTCTAAAGTAGCTGATCTTAAAGATCCGTAAGCTAAAACCACTTCTCCAGTGGGACCTGTTGGTCCAGTTGGACCTATATTTCCAATTATACCTTGTGGTCCTGTCGGCCCAGTTGGTCCAGTGGGGCCTATATCTCCAGCTATACCCTGTGGTCCTGTCGGGCCTGTTGGTCCAGTGGGGCCTATGGGGCCAAAACAACAACAAGGATTTATATTTATTCTTTGCAATGTGCTATCACAGCAATTACAATTACTCATTTATTTTAACTCCTTTCATATTATTTTATGAATTATAATGTTTATAAACCGTACTTATATACTAACGAGATTAAAATTTAATACTTTATAAAAAAATATCTAAGCAATTTCGTTAGATATTTTTATAAATTCATCTATTGTTAATGATTCAGCCCTATAAGTTAAATCTTTATTAAATGTTTTTAAAACATTTTCTATAACTTTTAGGTCATAATCAAATAAATTATTTTTTAAATTCTTTCTTTTAAACTTAAAAGAATCTTTTACTAATTTAAAAAATATTTCCTCATTTTTAGCACTAAGTTTTTCGTTTTTTCTAGAAAATTTAATAACAGCACTGTCAACTTTTGGTTTTGGTATAAAGGAATTCTTACTAACAATTGTTACTAACTGTATTTCAAAATTATATTGAAGAAATACACTTAAAGAGTTATATTCTTTTGTATTTGGTTTTGCTTTAAATCGATCAGCTACTTCTTTTTGTACCATAATTATCATTTCTTCTACTTCGGTTTCATTTATTACTTTATTAATTATTGGAGTAGTAATGTAATATGGCAAATTTGCAATTAAATGTATTTTTTTATACTTGTAGTTTTTAAGTACATTTTTTAAATCAATTTTTAAAAAATCTTCATAAATAATTGTTAAATTATCATTTTTTATTTTAGCTAAAGTTTCTTCTAATCTTTTATCAATTTCAAATGAGATTATTTTAGCCTTTGTACTTATTAATTCTTTTGTTAGTGCGCCTTCTCCTGGACCAACTTCTAAAACTAAAGAATCCTCAGTTAATTCTGAAGATTCAATAATTTTTTTTATTATATTTTTATCATGAAGAAAATTCTGTCCTAATGATTTTTTATATTTAAATCCATCCATATTAATTATATCTATTTCCATTTTCAGTTATATAGTTATCACTATAACTCGAAGTTCCCCATGAACGAAAACTGTAATAAGTATTATTTCTAGTACCAGCTAAAGCATCATGAACTGTATCAATAAATTCTTGATTTACATTTCTTAAGTTTCCTGAATCATCCATATATCTTAAATAATATCCTACAAGATATCCAGAAAACTGTCCTGGTGCAGTAACAACATCTATTGGATTTAAGTTTTTTGTATCTGCTCTATTTAAAATAACTGAAGATACTGCTAAAACATCATCTATACTATTTCTATTTGCTTCTGATGCTATAACAGCTGCCAAAAGAACGAAATCAGAATAAGAAAGTTCATAGGTTCTATTATCAGTAGTTACGGTAAAACCACGTTCCGGTAATGAAAGATATTTACTAGGAACAACAATTACTTCTTCTTGTTTTTCTTCCACTTCAACAAGTTCTTTAAACTCTAAATCTGCAATAGTATTTTCATCTATAAAATTTTTTTCTGTGTTTTTACTTAAATTTTCATTTCTAATTATTATGTTATCTTTTGATTGTTTAAAAGTAACACCATTCATTAATATACATATATATATTACAAAAAATACTTTTAGAAATTTCACCCAACTTTTTGGTTTGTAAACCATTATTTTTCACCTCTTAGGTAGAAATAATTATATCATATTTATAGTTTAATGTCAAAAATTCTATCAATATTTCTATTAGTAATATATGCCAAATTTTCAATATTTATTTTTACATTTATCTCAATAAATTCTGCAATATTTTTAATATATTTTGGCTCGTTTTTATATTTCCTAAAAGGTTCAGGAGTAAGAAAGGGGCAATCAGTCTCAAGTACGATATTATCTATGCCTATCTCTTTTAACAAATCAATTAACTTACAATTTTTAAAAGTAATTAATCCACCAATTCCTAAATAATAACCCATTTCTATAATCTCTTTTGCTGTTTCTTTGCTCCCAGAAAAACAATGAAAAATTCCTTTAAGTTTATATTCTTTTAATATTGTAATTATATCATTTGTTGCCTCTCTGTTATGAAGGATAATTGGAAGTTTATATTTTGCTGCTAAATCTAACTGTTTTTTAAATAAATCTTTCTGTTTTTCTTTATCTAAATCTTCATAATGATAATCTAGACCAATTTCTCCAACTGCAATAGGGATACCAGTTTGCAAAAGCTTTTCAATTTTATTAATATCTTTTTCTGTTGTCTTATTTGCATATTCCGGATGAATTCCCACTGTACATAAAAAAGCATCATTGTTTTTGCATAATGATACAACTTCTTTTGAAGAATTTACTGATTCCCCACAATTAATTATTTTAAATATACCCGCTTCTTTTGCGTTTTTAATTACTTCTTCAACATCATCATATGTCTCATTATAGACGTGAGCATGAGTATCGACAAACATAAAACACTTCCTAACTCATAAATTTATAATATAAAATTACTATAATGTAATAAGACAAACTGCATATAAAAATATAATTACTTAAGTTACTTTGTTCAGTTAATATAAAAACAATAGCTATTATTATTACGATAAGTGAACTTAATAGAAACTTCATACTACCTTTACTACTAAAAGTACTAATCTTTTTCATATTTCTCTCCGAAGTTACTATAACAACTATTGCTTTTTATTTCAACTTATTTTCATTTGTTTTATTTAATTTGACAAAAATTTACATATTTATATATTTTTTTCTTTTTTATCAATTCTATTAAACAAAATTTTTGGATCATTAAGTTTATTTCCGATGTTAATAACATTAAATTTATTAACATTGGTGAAATCTTCTACTTTTAAATTCAATTGATTAAATATTGACTCTGCAGTAGCTGGTATAAAAGCTTCTAGTAGAGTCGCAACTATTCTAATTGATTCAAGTAAATTATATAACACAGTCCCTAGCCTGTTTTTCTTGCTTTCATCCTTTGCTAAAACCCAAGGTTCAGTTTCATCTATATATTTATTACAACTTCTACATAAATCAATAATTTCTTCTAAAGCATCACCAACATTTAATTTTTCAATATGTTCATCAACATTTTGTTTTAAAGTTATTGCTTTGTTTATTAGGTTTTCGTCAATCGTTTCTTTATAATCACCGCTTGGAACAATACCATCAAAGTATTTATTAACCATTCCAATCGTTCTGTTTACAAGATTTCCTAATATATTCGCAAGATCAGCATTTGTTCTATCAATAAGTGCTTCTTCGCTAAAGTTACCATCATTTCCAAACGGAACTTCCTTTAAAGCAAAATATCTAAGTGCATCTACGCCGTATTCTTTTATATATTCTCTTGGATCTTTATAGTTTCCTAAACTTTTAGAAATCTTACCACCATCTATAATTAACCATCCGTGTCCAAATACCTGCTTTGGTAAAGGTAAATCTAAAGCCATTAACATAATAGGCCAAATTATAGTATGAAATCTTACTATTTCCTTACCTACCAAATGCAAATCCGCAGGCCAGTATTTTCTATATAATTCATCATTATCACTTAAGTATCCTAATGCTGAAATATAGTTAGAAAGCGCATCTATCCAAACATAAACAACATGCTTTTTATCAAACTCTACTGGTATACCCCAATCAAAGCTAGTTCTTGACACACATAAGTCTTCAAGACCAGGCTTTATAAAGTTATTTATCATTTCGTTTTTTCTTGATGCTGGTTCCATAAATGTCGGATTCTTTTCAAGAAATTCTTCTAATTTTTTTTGATATTTTGAAAGTTTCAAAAAATAAGCTTCTTCTGTCACTTCATGAACATCTCTTCCACAGTCAGGACACTTTCCTTCTATCAGCTGACTTTCAGTCCAGAAAGATTCACAAGGAGTACAATATAATCCTTTGTATTCTCCTTTATAAATATCTCCCTGTTCATAAAGCTTGGTAAATATCTTTTGAACACATTTTATATGTTCTTCATCTGTTGTTCTTATAAATTTATTGTATGTAATACCAAGACTTTTCCATAAATCTTTAGCATTTTCAACTATTTTATCAACATATTCCTGTGAAGATACGCCCGCCTCTTCAGCTTTTTTCTGTATCTTTTGTCCATGTTCATCCGTACCTGTTAGAAAGAAAGTATCATAACCATCTAATCTTTTATATCTCGCAAGTGCATCTGCAATTATTGTAGTATAACAATGCCCTATATGAAAGTTTGCACTTGGGTAATATATAGGCGTTGTTATATAAAATTTTTTATTTTCCATTTTCTTCTCCTTTATTAGTTGAGCCCAAACCACCGGCTCTTATATTATTTATTTTTTCTTCGTTTTCTACTGTTAAAAACTTAACAAATATACCCTGACATATTCTATCACCTTTTTTTATGATAAAATCTTCTTTTCCGTGATTATGAAGCTTAATAAACATATGTCCTTCGTTATCAGGGTTATTATAATAATCACTTTCTATAATTCCAACTTGATTACACATTCGTACATTATATTTAAATCCCATGCTACTTCTTACTAAAAGCATTAACATTTCATCTTCGTACATTGAAACTTTAATCCCTAAAGGAATTTTAACACTTTCATTAGGTTTTAATACAGTTTCTATTAAAGATTCAAAATCATAACCCGCACTGAACTTGGTTTGCCTCTTTGGCAAATTATATGTTTCATATGTATTTTTATCATCACATATATCTTTTTTAAATTGTTCAAAACTAATCTTTTCAAATTTTCTCATATTTCCTCCAAATAAAAACACGAATCAAAGGACGAAGATATCTCCGCGGTACCACCTTAATTCGTGAATAATCACACTCTTAAACAGTTAACGCCTATGTACGATAAAACTCCAAAGCCATACTCAATATATCTTTTCTTAACTTCTTTTCACCTTCTGAAGCTCTCTATGATAAGAATCAATATTTACAATCTTTTTCTTTGCTTTATATATGTACAAGATTATAACATTAAATCCTTGTGTTTTCAAGCTTAACTTAACATAACTATATATTTAAAATCTAATTAGTTTTCAAGTTCATATTTAATTAATACATATAATATATTAAAAATAAGAGCATCATTTTCACTGATAATATCTTTAATAAATAAAAGACTCCCAAGTAAGTCGGTGTTGGTTATTATAGGATAAAATATATATTTTTTATTTTCAGCGTATTCCTTGGTTATTTCTAAACTTTGATTTTCTAAAGAACTTATTTTTTTTCTTTCTTCTAACAAAGATAAATACTTATTTGACAATTTATTACTTTCAATATTTTTTTGAAAAGAAAATATTACTTTTTCTCTATCGGTTAGCACTATATTACCATTTAAATATTTGTAGAATATCTCAATTAAGTTATTTGCTTTTTCTTTCATTCCAAGAATTCTATAATATTTCTTTAAAATTATAGTATCTTCCTCTGTAAATATTTCTAATTCTTCACCGTCTTTTATATTTAAATGTTTTCTTATCTCTTTTGGAATTACAATTCTGCCAAGTTCATCAATTTTTCTTGTTATACCTGTTGATTTCATATATATCACCCTAATGTTTAGTTTACTTATAAAACGAGTTTTTATACTTCCTTTATTGACTTTTAAATATATAAAAATTATACTTTAAATGTGGTGAATAAAAATGAATGAAAAATACGTAGTTGAAGCTATAGTAGAAATACCTATAGGAACTAAAAACAAATTTGAAATAATAAAAGGTTCTAGTAAGATTAAATTAGATAGAGTATTATACTCTGCCTTAACTTATCCTGGCGAATATGGATTTATTGATAATACATTAGCTCTAGATGGAGATCCGTTAGATATTCTAGTAATTAGCTCATATCCTACTTTTCCAGGGTGTGTAATAGATGCAAGAGTTGTAGGATATTTAAAAGTTATTGATCGTGGAGATAATGATGAAAAAGTTATTGCAGTAATAGATAAGGATCCTAGATTTGATCACATAAATAACCTTGAAGATATTCCAGAACACCAAAAAGAAGAAATTAGAGATTTCTTCGAAAATTACAAAAAACTTCAGAATGTTGATGTAAAAATTGGTGAGTTTTATGGAAAAAAAGAAGCTATACAGTTAATTAAAGAATCATTAGAAAGATATGAAAAGAGATAAATCATTTGTTTATCTCTTTTTCTATGTATTCTATAACTTCCAATAAATAATATATATATTTGTTTTCTAAATTATTTTTTTGTATTGATAACATTATATAATTATTTCTATATATAAAGTTAAATTTAGAATTTATTTGCGTTGATTTTACAAATAAATCTTCAATAATAAGATTTTTATATATATTATCTTTTATTTTTAATGTTATTTTTGTATTATCATTTGTCATTACTTCAATTGAAAGTTTATTTATTAATTTTTCTAAATATTCTTGATAAATATAATCTTTTATCAATTCATCAACTTTACCAAATCTATCTTTTATTTCATTTTCAAGCAGTATAAGTTCATTTCTTGAGTTTACATTATTTATTTTTTTATGAAGTTCAATTATAATATCGTCATCGTTTGAATAGTTTCCGTTTATATGTGTTTCGACATCATCTAAATTTACTGTTTTTTCTTCTAGTTCTTCTGTTACGTTATTTATTTCTTCATTAATTAAATCAAGATATAAATCCACTCCAACTGAATCAATAAATCCTGCCTGCTCTCTACCAAGTAAATCTCCAGCACCTCTGATGCTAAGATCTCTCATTGAAATCTTATATCCACTTCCGAGATCTGTAAATTCTTTTATTGCATCAAGCCTCTTTACAGCTGATTCTGTAAGTAATTTGGCTTTATTATACATTAAATAAGCATATGCAATTCTATCGCTTCTACCGACTCTTCCTCTTATTTGATAAAGCTGAGCTAAACCGAAAAGATCTGCATCTACTACTATTATAGTGTTAGCGTTTGGTATATCAATACCATTTTCAATAATTGTAGTGCTTATTAAAACATTGAATTCTCCACTTGTAAATCTAAACATAACATCTTGAATTTTTTCCTTGTTCATCGCACCATGAGCATATTCAATTTTAGCTTCTGGCACAAAAGTTCTATACTTTTCTACAAGCGAAGGCATCTTTTCTATTTTATTATACAGAATAAATACTTGACCATTACGAGCTATTTCTTTTAAAATAACTTCTCTTATTATCATTTCATCATAATTTATAACATATGTCTGAACAGGATATCTGTTTTTAGGAGGTGTTTCTATAAGCGATAAGTCTCTAATACCTACTAAGGACATCTGTAATGATCTTGGAATAGGTGTCGCTGAAACAGATAAAACATGCACATTGTCTTTATATTTCTTCATCTTTTCTTTATGCGCTACACCAAATCTCTGCTCTTCATCTATTACAAGTAATCCTAAATCGTTAAATTCTACATCATTACTTAATAACCTATGAGTACCAAATAAAACATCTATTTTCTTTTCTTTTAGTTTAAATAATATTTCTTTTACTTCTTTAGGCGTTGTATATCTATTTAAAACTGCAATATTAACTCCAAAATTCTTAAATCTTTTCAGTGCAGATTCATATTGCTGATGTGATAATAATGTAGTTGGACATAAATACATTACCTGTTTACCATTTATAACTGCTTTAAACATTGTTCTAAAAATAACTTCTGTTTTACCGTAACCAACATCTCCACAAAGAAGTCTATCCATAGGTTTAGACCCTTCCATATCTCTTTTAATTTCATTAAAACTTTTAATTTGATCAGCTGTAGGTTCATATTCAAATTCATTAGCAAACACTTCTTCTATAGGATCAGAAATATTAAAAGGTAAAGTTGAGGCAATATTTCTTGCCTTATATATTTTAATTAGTTCTTCTGTAAGTTCCTTTATCTTACCTTTTATTTTTAATTTAGTTCTTTCCCATTCTCCACTATTTAAACTATATATTTTAGGTTTTGCACCTTCTTTAGAAGAATACTTATATAATTTATTAATATCTTCTACCGGTAAATATAATTTATCATTACCTTTATATTTTATTAATATATAGTCTTTTTTTAAATTATTCTTAGTTATTGTGGAAATACCCATATAGACACCAATACCACTTACTTTATGAACTACATAATCTCCTTTTTCAAGTTTATCAATACTAGTTATTCTTTTTCCAAGTTTATATCCTGTATCATATGAGGCTTTGTAAGACTCTCTTTTTAAATCGTTTGATGAAAAAAAGTACACATTATTATATATAAAGCCTTTATTTAATTTTTCTTTAATTATTTTTATTTTAATATCTTTTTTTATTATTTCGTTGTTCAAAATTTCAACATCTGAAAAAAGAAATGCGGATTTTTTACTAGATATATCTTGTAAAAACGCTTCAATATCATCATTATAATTTTTAGTTTCCTCAGCATTAAAAACATAGTCATATTTCAAGGTATTATCTATTAAGTCTATATAAATATTATTCTCACTTTTTATGTCTTTAAAAAAATAATAGTTACTTAAACTTTCATCGTAATATTTAATTTGCTCTTTTAAAGTGTTTTCAGAATTTATTATTTGATTATGATCAACCATAATTAAATAAGGATTATCTAAATAATCAATTATAGTACAGTTATTGCTATCAAATTCTTCACTAATAGGCAAAATATTTACTTCAAAAACATCTTTTAACGACATTTGTGTGTTTTCATCAAATATTTTAATATTTTCTATCTCATCATCAAAAAGTTCTATTCTAAAAGGTCTCTCTTCTTGTATCGGAAATATATCAAGTACAAATCCTCTAAGAGAAAATTCACCAGTATTTGTTACTAAACTCTCTTTTTTATAACCAATTTCAAGTAATTTTTCTACAAATTCTTTTCTATTTATTTTTTTGTTTTTTTCAAGTTTAATTTTTCTGTTTTTATATTTATTAGGGTTCTCCAGTTTCTTTAAAAAACTGTTTAAATGGCATATAACAATTTTATTTTTTTCACTGCTTATATTATTTAATAATTTTAATCTCATAAATAATAGTTCAGGGGTACTTGCTATAGCTTTTTTAGTTAAAAAATCATCTTCTGGAAAAATATAAATATCATCTGTATAAGTTTTTAAATCATTATATACTCTGTTTGCTTCGTTTAAGTTAGGTGTAAGAATAAGTATGTTTTTTTGTACAGAAAAAAAGATATATAACAATAGTTGATTATATATTTCGTTTTTTGTAACAGATATTTTAAGTCCGTTACTTACTTTAAAGTCAAATAAATTATTACATAGTTTTCCCATATTTACCTCTTGTTATATTTATTCATTAAATCATTATAATCCATAGTTATAAAGTCATCTATTACTTTACCAGAAATTTTAATAACTTTATTTAATAATTCTTTTTCTTTTTTAGAAATTCTTCCTATTACATAATTTATTTTGTTAGTTTTTTTTCTAGATATTCCTATTCTCATTCTTTTTATATTTTCTGTATTTAAATTCATTATGATATCATTAATTCCATTATGTCCTGCTGAAGAACCTGAAGGTTTTATTTTAAACTCGCCAGTCTCAAAATCCATATCATCATAAATTATAAGAATATCATCTACTTCTATTTTAAAGTATTCGGCATACTTTCTAACAACTGAACCTGACAAATTCATATATGATAACGGTTTTAAAAGTATTACTTTTTCATTATTAACTAATTTTTCGTAATATAAACCATTAAATTTTTCTTTTGCTGTTAAATTGTTAATATTTGCATAGTTATCCACAGCCAAAAACCCAACGTTATGTCGAGTATTTTCATATTCTTTACCTGGATTTCCTAAACCTACTATTAATTTCATTATTTTTCCTTTTCGTACATATTATACAATACATTCTTTGAAATGTTAAATTTAATAGATACTTCTTTAATTGCATCTTTATTAGATTTACCATCTTTAATTAGTTTTTTTACTTCTGTTAAAAGTTTATCATCATCTATTAAAGTGGTTTCCGTAGCTTTTTCAATAACAATTACTATTTCACCCATTACTTCTTTATAAAATGAAATAGCTTCCTCTATTGTGCCTCTAAATACCTCTTCATACAGTTTACTTATCTCTCTTGAAATAGAAATTTTTCTATTACCGAGTATTTCAAGCATTTTTTGTAGAGTTTTTTGTAGCCTGTGAGGTGATTCATAAAGAACAATCGTAAATTTTATTTCACTTAACATTTTTAATTCTTTATTACTTTCAGAAGATTTACTACTTAAAAATCCATAAAAAATAAATCTTTCTGAACTAATTCCTGACATATTTAATGCAGGAAGTAATGCACTCGGTCCGGGTAATGCAATAATATTAATATTATTTTTTATTGCAGAATCAACTATAACTGAACCAGGATCACTTATTAAAGGAGTTCCCCTATCTGTTACTAATGCTAAATTTTTACCTTCTTTTAATTCAGCTATTATACGATCTTTTATTTTGTTTTCATTAAATTTATGACAGGAAACCAGTTTCTTTTTTATTTCATATTTATTTAAAAGAATACTTGTTACTCTTGTATCTTCAGCCAGCACTATATCTACTTCTTTTAATATATTAAGCGCTCTAATAGTAATATCTTCCATATTACCTATAGGAGTTGGAATTATATATAAATTACCATAATCACTTTTTTCATAACTTTTTTGAATCATATTATCCTCCTAAGAAAACATATCAATTATTTCTTTAGTATAGCTGCCATCACTGTTATGTGTTATTAAAGGTGCCATCACTTTCAATCCCGAACTGGCATTCTTTTTGCCTTCTATTAATACAAGATTAGAATCAGTATTTTCTTTGGGATATACAAATCTAATTCTTTTAGGCTCTATATTATTTTTTCTCATTATATCTATTATTTCTGTTAATCTTTCAGTTCTATGAACTATTACTAATGAAGCATTATTTTTCAGTAGTTTTTTACTAATATTTACTATATCTTCTATGTTTAATTTTATTTCATGTCTTGCGATAGACTTAATTTTATTATCATTTTGCAATGTTTTTTCGTGTATTTTAAAGTATGGTGGATTAGAAATAATTAAATCGTAACTATCTGTTGAAAGCTCCTTATAATAAGTGTTTATGTTTGTATTTATAAGTTCAACTCTATTTTCTAGTCCATTTATTTTAAGAGATTCTTTTGCTAAATCGTATATTTCTTTCTGAATTTCTACAGCTAATATAGATGCATCAGTTTTTTGAGTTAAAATCATACTAATTGGACAATTTCCACATCCTATATCAATAACTTTTTTTACTTTTTTACTTAAAACACAAAAATTTGGAATCAACACAGAATCCAAACTGAAATTAAAATATTCATTATTTTGCACTATTTTTAAATTTTTATATCCAAGTAAATCATTTACTACATTTTCCACAAGTTTCACACTTATCTGGCAAGATTATTTCAACTTTTCCATAATCTTTAACATTTACCAGATACCTTCTATTTGGAATATCTGTAAAAAATACCATCCCTTTTCCATGTTCAGTTTCAACAAACTGACCTACATCAGGCATTCCTTCTCTATTTTCCATATACAACTGATCTTCATAATTAAGACAACAAAGTAATCTACCACATTGACCATTTATTTTATTCGGATTTAATGCCAATGATTGATTCTTTGCCATTGCAATTGTAACTGAATCCAAATCTTTTAGAAAGCTTGCGCAGCAAAGTTCTCTTCCGCATTGGCCAAGGCCTGAAACTTCTTTAGCTTTGTCCCTTACACCAATTTGTCTTAATTCAATTCTGGTTTTATATATTCCCGCTAACTCTCTGGCTAATTCTCTAAAATCAACTCTGTTATCAGAAATATAATAAAAAATCAGTTGATTTCTATCAAATGTATATGAAGCATCAGTAAGCTTCATTTCTAAACCCAAACTTTTAGCAAGTTCATCTGCTTTTTTCATAGCATTTTCTGCATCTTTTAAATTTTTTTGATTTTTTCTTTCATCATCAGCATCAGCTTTTCTAATTATTTTTTGTAATTCATAATTTAAGAATTTTTCATTTTCTTCTTTCATTTCAGTGGTAACTGTTGCGTATTGTAAACCTCTTTCTGTTTGTAATATAACATTATCACTTATCTCTAATTCTAAATTATTTGTATCAAAAAAATAACTTTTACCGCCTTTTTTAAATTCACAACTAACTATTTTTTTCAATTTAATCCACCACCAAAATCTATTATAAACTTATCAATTAATAAATTCATATTTAAATTATAATTTAATTTTCCAATAATGTCATTAATAATTAGAATTTTGTTACACAAATCATTAATATTATTTTTATCTTTAAGCAGATCAAGTAATTCAAAATTATTAGTATATTCAAGTTTACTTTCGTTAATATAGTTAATTACATCTCTATAAATATGCAGCATGTAATTCAAAACATTATTTAATTTTTCTTTATCAAATAAAAAATCATATTTATTGTAATAAGCAATAACTTTTTCATTATATTTTTCTAAATCGATAATAAAATTTATTGCTTTTTCTTCTTCTTCTAAATCTATATTTTTTAATAATTCACTATTTTGACTTGAAACAAAAAGAATTTGACATCTTGATTTTATAGTTAATAAAATTTTTTCTAAATTATTTGTAATTAAGAAAGAAAATATATTTTCTTCGGGTTCTTCTAGTAATTTTAACAAGCTGTTAGCAGCATAGTTATTTAACTTCTCGCATTCATCGATAATATATATTTTTTTATTTGTAGTAGTGGAAGTGATTGATATTCTTTTCTGCATTTCAAGAATTTGATCTTTAGTTATAAATAATCCATCTGGACGAATTATAATAATATCAAAATCATTATAAATATCTATATCTTTTTTTATAATGTTTTTTGAAATGACATTTTCTAATTCAGTTTTTATAGCATCTAAAGAAGTGTTTCCAATAATAAAAGAATGATTTATCTTATCATTTTGATTTAAATTTGAAAAATATTCTTCAAGTACTACCATAAAAAACTCCTTATTTGATTAATATTTTAAGAATTAATAGAGATATAACGGAAGGTAATCCTAAAATCGACACTACTGTAATAGATGCGACATTGATAGGTACTAAATAACCTGCCGCACTTATAATTAAATTAAACGTATATAACATACACACCGCTATTACTACTCTTTTTATTACAAACATTATCTTTTTCATAAATTATCACCTAAAATATTTTATGATAACTTGTACAATTTATGAAATATATTTTCTATCATCAAGTGCTTTTATAATCATTAGTGGATCTAAATACTCTATATCAGAACCCATAGGAATACCATAACTTAATCTTGAGACTTTTACCTTCTTGTCTTCAAGCAATTTCTGAAGATAAAGGCTTGTAGTTTCACCCTCTATTGAAGGATTTATAGCAATTATTATTTCTTTTACTTCATCCGATATTCTTTTATTTAGTAGTGGTGATATATTTAAATCTTCCGGATTAATATCATCAATAGGTGAAATTAATCCATCTAAAACATGATAACATCCATTATATGTTCCGGATTTTTCAAATGTGAATACACTTTTTGAATCCTGTACTACACAAATAATACTTTTATTTCTTGACTCATCAGAACATATTGAACATAATTCTTTATCCGTTATGTGACCACAGTTAGAACATTTTTTAATGTTTTGTTTAAAATTCAAAAGACTTTTAGAAAATTTTTCTATTTCTTTATCATTCAGCTGGTTAATAGAAAATACAAATCTTTCTGCTGATTTATCACCTATACCTGGTAATAATTTAAAACTTTCCATTAAATCTTCAAAGTCTTTTGGATAAATCATTTTAGAATAAACCTCCAGCTCCACCAGTAAAGCTTCCTAGTTTATCTTTCTTTTCTTTTTTAATTTGTCCTAAAACTTCATTTACCGCTAAAGTTATCATATCTTCAACAACTTCTTTTGAACTTAATATACTTTCATCCAATATATCAATTTTCAAAACTTCATTCTTACCATTAGCTGTTACTTCAACAGCAGATGATTTAGATTTAAATTCTGTGCTTTCTATCTGATTAGATAGTCTTTCCATTTCTCCTTGAATCTTTTTTGCTTGTGCCATCAAATTTTGCATATTCATAATTTTATCCTCCTATTTTACAGTAATACTTTCTTCGCCAAATAAAGCAATTGCTTCATTTTCAGTATTACTTTTTTCATTATTAATGATAACATCTTTTTCAGGAATTATCTCATATTTTATGTTATTCTTTTTATTTTTTATAAATTCCTTTTTTATTTCTTCCCATTTATTTTCATCTACAATTGCAACTTTATAAACTGATTCAAACATATCATTAAGCAGTGTTTCAACTTTTATTATGTTTTTATTTAAAACATTTACACTTGCAGATGAATTAACAGACAGAATCAAATTACAATCACCACAGCAGACTATTTTGGATTCCATTAGTATTCTAACTATATTATTAAATTTCTTACTAGATATATATTTTTCAAGATCCGACATTTTTTTGGTAATAGTTGATAAAAGACTTTTATTTGCCGTTGCAAGTGTGTTGTTAATTCTTACACTATTGATGTCACTATTATTTACGTCTAATTTACATTCTTCCAAAATTATTTCCCGGGAAATAATTTCAACATCTTTTTCCTCTTTTTTTTCAGTTTTTATTTTATTTTCTTCTGATTTTTCAGAAAACATATTTATTATATTTATTATGTTTATTTCAAAAGTAATCTTTTGATTATTTGACTTTTTTAAATCTGTCAGCATTTCTAATATTCTTCTTGAAACCTCTGTAATTTCTTTTAAATTTATATTTGAGTATTCTTCTAGAAGTTCAGAATATTTATCATCAAAATAATCGTGAACTGTGTTATTTATTGAAATATCTCTAAGTAATAACAATAGTTTTTCAGATATTAAAGTAAAATTTCTGCCATTATTGTTAAATTCATTTATTTTATCTAATACTAATTTAATATTATTTGATATTATTAGCTTTAAAAATTGATTTATTTCTTTTAACGATATACTTCCACTTAATTTATATAGAAATTCCTCATCTGCTTCTTTTATATCTATTATTTGATCTAACAAATTTATTGAATCTCTAAAGCTTCCATCGCCAAGTTCTGTTATAAGTTTTAAGTTGTTTACATTTACGTCCTTTTTTTCTTTATTTACGATATATTCTAAACGCTTTAAGAGTATATCATTAGGTATTTTCTTAAAATCAAACCTTTGACAACGAGATAAAACTGTTAAAGGTAATTTATAAACCTCTGTAGTCGCTAATATAAAGATTACATGTGCAGGCGGTTCTTCTAAAGTTTTAAGTAATGCATTAAATGCACCTGTAGATAGCATATGAACTTCGTCAATTATGTATACTTTATATTTTCCAACTGTAGGCGTCAACTTAACATTATTTCTTATTTCTCTTATTTCGTCTACGCCATTATTACTGGCAGCGTCTATTTCTATAATATCTATATCGTTTTCGTTTAATTTTATACATGTAGAACATTTATTACAAGCATCTCCATTATTATTACTTTCACAGTTAACTGCTCTTGCAAATATCTTTGCAACACTTGTTTTTCCTGTACCTCGAGAACCAGCAAACAAATATGCGTGTCCTATTTTGTTGTTTATTATAGAATTCATAAGTATTTCAACTATAACATCTTGACCAAAAACATCCGAAAAGGTAATTGGTCTGTATTTTCTATATAAAGCTATATACCCCACAAAAGCACCAACTTTCTTATATAATTATATCATATTTTGATTCTATTTTAACCTCTTTTGTTTTTAAAAAATTCTTTTAAAATGTTTTTATATTCAACAACATTCTCTAAATCTAATTGTTTATATTCGGTTTTAGGAAAAATCTTATCTGTCTTTTCACATATATAATAAACTTTTCCTATTCTGGTTTCTTCTATTATTTTTTTACACATATCACAAGGTTCTAAAGTTACATATAACTCACATTCTTCAAATCGCCAATCTTTAAGTTTTTTAATTCCTTTAGATATACAAACCACCTCAGCGTGAAGCAATGGATTATTTGTTTTATTTTTTTTATTAAAACCTTTAGCAATTATTTTACCATTTTTAACCAATATAGCAGCTACCGGAACTTCATCCATTTTATAAGCTTTTTTTACTAGTTTTATTAATTCAGTTTCAATTTTATTATTCATTATATATCTCCTAAATAAAAGCACACACACATAGGAAGATGTTAAGGCTGCTATTTTCCAATCCTGACCTGATTCCATATCTATGTGTTGTGCTTATTAAATATACTATTTTTTTCATTTATATTCAATTATTTTCAATGTTCCACGTGGAACATTGAAATCGTTTTTTATTTATTTAATTTATAACTTAATAATGTTCCACGTGGAACATTATTAGTTTAATCTAATTTTGTATTATTAAATTGCTGTTTTATTAATAAAATTAATTTCTATACACAATTAAATTATTTCCCGGGAAATAATAATAAAAAAACAGAATTAATTTATTCTGCTTCTTTTATATTTAAATTACTGTCATCTTCCTCTACAATGTCTTCTTCATTAGATTTTAGTATTAATGAAATAGATGCAACAACATTGGTGTCTTTTAAATTAATTAGTTTTACTCCCTGTGTTACTCTGCCCATTTCTGAAACATTGTTAACATCTAATCTTATTACAATTCCGTTGTTAGTAACTATTATAAGATCCGTAGTTCCATCTGTTGCTTTAAAACCGATAACTTTACCGTTTTTATCTGTAACATTTAAAGTTTTTACACCTTTACTTCCTCTTCTAGTTTCACGATATTCAGATATGTTAGTTTTCTTGCCATAACCTTTTTCAGTTACTACGAGTACCTTATTAGAAATATCTGACACTTCCGTTCCAACACAGAAATCATCAGTTAATCTTATTCCTCTAACTCCACTTGCTGTTCTTCCCATAACTCTAATTTCTTTTTCATTAAATCTAACCATTCTACCATTAGATGAACACATTAACACAAAATCTTCACCTGTAGTTTTTTTAACTGAAATCAACTGATCATTATCTTTTAGTCTAATTGCGATTTTACCACTTTGTCGTATATTATCAAAATCAGTTATTGCTGTTTTTTTAATCATTCCGTTTTTAGTAGAAAATATCAAATATTTGTACGTGTTGTCAGAACTAACCTTAACTACCGCAGTTATACTCTCTTCTTTTTCTATTTGTAACAGATTTACTAGTGGAATCCCTTTAGAAGTTCTGTTAAACTCAGGAATTTCATAGCCTTTTAACCTATATACTTTACCTTTATCTGAGAAAAACAGTACATAATCATGTGTTGAAAGATTAATCATTTCTTCTACAAAATCATTATCATTCGTAGTCATACCTTTTATACCTACTCCACCACGATTTTGAGTTTTATAGGTATCTGCTGATAAACGTTTAATATAATTATTATGCGTAATAGTTATAATAATATCATCTTCTGGAATTAAAGATTCATCTTCTATGTATTCTATTGAAGTCATATCTATTTCTGTTTTTCTATCATCACCATATTTATCTTTTATTTCTAATAATTCGGTTTTAATTATTTCAATTATTTCTTGCGGTGATGCAAGTATTGATTTTAGTTTTTCTATAAGTAACAACAATTCAGCAAGTTCTTCTTCAATTTTTTCTCTTTCCAATCCTGTTAATCTTCTTAATTTCATTTCTAAAATTGCTTCAGATTGAGGATCAGTTAGACTAAATCTGCTCATTAACTCTTTTTTAGCTTCTTCATCACTTTTTGCAGCTTTTAGTATTTTAATAATTTCATCAATATTATCAAGAGCAATCTTTAATCCTTCTAGAATATGTGCTCTTTTTTCTGCTTTATCTAAATCAAATCTTGTTCTTCTAACTATTATTTCCTTTTGATACTCAATATAATTTGAAATAATCTCTTTAATTGTTAAAATTCTAGGCTGTCCATTAACTAAAGCAAGCATATTAATACCAAATGTGGTTTGTAAAGAGGTATGTTTATATAAATTATTAAGTACTACATTAGCATTTGCATCTTTTCTTATATCAATTACTATCTTAATTCCGTCTTTTAAAGATGTTTCATCTACAAGCCCTGTAATACCATCTATTACTTTATCTCTTACCAATTCAGCTATTTTTGTTATTAACACAGATTTATTTACTTGATATGGTAACTCTGTAATAATAATTTGATGTTTTCCTGATTTAGTTTCTTCTATGTTAACTTTTGCTCTAATATAGATGATGCCTTTACCTGTTTCATAAGCTTTCTTAATTCCACTGTTGCCCAAAATTGAAGCACCTGTTGGAAAATCTGGTCCTTTAATATATTGCATTAACTCAATAATTTCAATATCTGGATTATCCATATAAGCAATACATCCATCTATAACTTCTCTAAGATTATGAGGAGGCATATTAGTTGCCATTCCTACAGCAATACCCATAGATCCATTTACTAAAAGATTTGGAAATCTTGAAGGTAAAACGACTGGCTCTTTTTCTTCACCATCATAGTTTGGAATAAAATCTACAGTATCTTTATTCATATCACGAATAAGTTCCATAGATATTTTACTCATTCTTGCTTCTGTATAACGTTGAGCAGCTGCACCATCACCATCTATTGATCCAAAGTTACCATGACCTTCAATTAAAGTATATCTGTAATTAAAGTCTTGCGCCATTCTAACCATTGCATCATATACAGCAACATCACCATGTGGATGATATTTACCAATTACTTCACCAGTTATCCTAGCTGATTTCTTAAATTGCTGTGATGCTGTTATACCTAAACAGTTCATAGCGTATATTATTCTTCTATGAACTGGCTTAAGTCCATCCCTTACATCAGGAAGCGCACGAGCTACTATAACACTCATTGAATAATCAATAAATGATTCTTTCATTTCATTATATATATTTCTATTTTCTATCTTATCGTTCATTTCTATCACCCCTTACACATCAAGATTAGTTACATAACTTGCATTTTCTTCTATAAATTTTCTTCTTGGTTCAACATTTTCACCCATTAAAGTATCAAAAATACTGTCTGCAAGTATTGCATCTTCTATACTTACTTGTAATAATGTCCTATGATTTATATCCATTGTAGTATAACATAGCTCATCAGCGTCCATTTCTCCAAGTCCTTTGTTTCTTGAAATCTGATATTTAGTTGTCTCATTAAGATTACTTAAATATTCTTCTAGAGTTTTATCATCCAGTGCCCAACCTATCGTTTTTCCGTGCACTATTTTGTAAAGTGGAGGTTGTGCTATATAAATGTAACCACCTTCTATTAAAGGTTTAAAAAATCTGTAAAAGAATGTTAATAAAAGTGTTCTGATATGTGCACCGTCAACATCTGCATCTGTCATAAATATTATTTTATGGTATCTTAACTTTGTAATATCAAATTCATCACCTAATCCAGTACCTAGCGCAGTTATTAAACTTCTAATTTCATCGTTTGCAAAGACTCTGTCTATTCTCGCTTTTTCTACGTTAATTATCTTACCTTTTAAAGGAAGTACAGCTTGAGTTTTGGAATTTCTTCCACTTTTTGCTGAGCCACCCGCTGAATCTCCTTCGACTATAAACAATTCTGATTCAACTGCATCTTTACTTGAACAATCGGTTAATTTACCTGGTAAACTAGATACTTCTAGTGCATTTTTTCTACGAGTTAATTCTCTAGCTTTCTTTGCCGCAAGTCTAGCCCTGCTTGCCATTATAGATTTTTCAATTATTATTTTAGCTTCTGCAGGATTTTCAAGTAAAAACTTTTCTAAACCTTCTCCAAAAAGTGTATTTGCAATCTTTTTTACTTCTACATTACCTAATTTTGTCTTAGTTTGTCCTTCAAACTGAGGATCTGAATGTTTACAAGATATAATCATCGTTAATCCTTCTTTAACATCATCAGCTGTTAAAGAATCATCTTTATCTTTTAATATTCCATTATTTTTAGCATAATTATTAATAACCCTTGATAATGCAAATTTCACTCCATCTTCATGTGTTCCGCCTTCAATAGTATGAATATTATTAGTAAATGAATATATATTTGAATTATATCCTTCATTATACTGAAGTGCTACTTCAATTTCTACATCACCTTCAGAGTTTTCAACATATATTATTGAATCGTGAATTGGTTTTTTATTTTCATTTAACATTTTTACATATTCAATAATTCCACCATTGTAAATAAATGATTCACTTTTATCGTTTCTTAAATCTGAAAGAGTTATTTTTAATCCTTTATTTAAGAAAGCCATTTCTCTAACTCTTTGTTTTAAAATATCATAGCTAAACGTACTACCATCATTGAAGATTTCAGGATCTGGTAAAAATGTTACATATGTTCCTGTCCTGTTACTTTCACAATTTCCAATTTCACGTAAAGCATAAGCAGCATGGCCTCCATTTTCAAATCTCTGTTCATATATTTTACAATCTTTAAATATTTTTACTTCTAAAAACTTTGAAAGCGCATTAACTACACTGGCACCTACACCATGAAGACCACCACTTACTTTATATCCTCCACCACCGAACTTTCCTCCAGCATGAAGTACAGTAAATATTGTTTCAACTGTAGATATTCCAGTTTTTGGATGTATTCCAGTAGGTATTCCGCGACCATCATCTTTTACTGTTATACTTTCATCTTTATTTATAGTTATTTCAATATCATCACAATATCCTGCTAACGCTTCATCTACAGCGTTATCAACAATTTCCCAAACTAAATGATGAAGTCCTCTTTCACCTGTAGTTCCTATATACATTCCAGGTCTTTTTCTTACTGCTTCTAAACCTTCTAAAACCTGAATATTCTCTTCACTATAATTTTTTTCTTTCATTATTCCTCCATAGCATCAATATTTATTACATTAGAATTTTTTATTAAATTATTATTAATTTTTTCCAGATCTGTTGTGGTTATAAATATTTGATTCTTTTTATTTAATATTTTTAATATTTTATTTTGATTCTCAATATCAAGTTCACTAAATAAATCGTCTAAAAGTAATATAGGATAAATTCCATAATCCTTTTCTATCATTTCTATTTCACTTAATTTCATCGCGATTACTATTAGTTTTTGTGTTCCTTGGGAACAAAAGTCTTTAGCATTTTCTTCATTATAAATAAAATCATAATCATCTCTGTGTATTCCGGTACAAGTCATTCCATTATTAATTTCTTTTACTCTAATTTTTACTAATAATTTATATATTTGATTTTCATCTAATCCATTAAAATCTGAATTGTAATTAATATATAAATTATTTTTTTTGTTTATCTTTTTATAAATCTTGTCAATATTATCATTTATTCTATTAATATAAGAACTTCTATAATTACATAACTGGTAACCGAGTTCTGATATTTTCTTATCTAAAATATCAAGATATTTTTCATCAAGATTTTTATTTAAATAAAGTTTTCTCAAGTACTCATTTTTATTTTTTATTAATATATTATAATTATTTAATCTAGATAAATAGTATTTGTTTATTTGAGATATCTGTATATTTAAATAATTTCTTCTGGTTGCTGGATTATTTCTTATAATTCTTATTTCATCAGGAGAATAAATAATAACTTTATACATAGATATATAATCACTTAGTCTTTTTTTTAAATTTCCATTTATTTTAGTCTTTTTACCATTTTCTTGAATTTTTACTTCTAAATGTTTTACCTTATTATTTTCCTCTATATCTATTTTTATTGAAGATGATATTTCACTCTTTTTTATTAATACACTATCTTGATTAGATTTAAATGTCTTTGTAATACTTCCAACATATATTGCCTCAAGTATAGATGTCTTACCTACTCCATTAGAACCAACAATTATATTTTTTTGTTTAAAATTATTAAGTTTTAGTTTTTTATAATTTCTAAAATTTGTTAATTCTAATTTAGTTATATTCATTTTAAACCCTCTTTTGTTTATTTTAAGAAAAATAATAGGTATACTAGTACTCATATACCTATTATCATTATACCACTAAAATTTTAAAAACTAAAGGTTTATTTTTATTTTTTTTAATCTTTCTTCGATTAATACTTTTAATCTTGTTGCTCTTAATATCTGATTATTAATTATCTGATAAGATACATTTAATTCAAGTTTATCGCCGTTAGAAAATTCTACAATACTCATATGTGGTAGTTTACTTGGATAACATTTATTTATCTTTCCTAAAACTAACCATATACATTCTTCATTTCTAGGTGAATGTGTTGGAAATACAATTAATCTTGTACTTTCTTCAACTAAAATTGGAGATTTATATTTTAAACCAGTAAGTTTTTTAGTACCATTCTGTCTTCCAGAATAGGAACTACCAAAATATTCACAACTATGCTCTATTACTTCAAAAGATTTAGTGTCGATAAAATATTCATTATCTTTTTCAATCGCTCTGCACTTATTACCTTCCATTGGTAATATGGCTATAGTTTCTTCATTGATTTCATAATCCATCTTTTTCGCCCCCTTTCAAACGAGAGCTATAATAGCATAATGAAATGTCGAAAATTGTTGAATTTTGTCTAAGTTAAAAAGTTTTTATTGGAAGAATTAATTGAATTAAATCTTTATTATTTTCAGATTTAATTATTATTGGTTTTACTTCACCATTAAATAATATTTTTACTTCTTCATCATTAAAGGTTTTTAAAGCTTCTAACATATATTTAGCATTAAATGATATTTTTATATCATTTCCTTTATTTTTTAAAGCAATAAATTTTTCTTCTACTTTTCCTATTTCTTGATTTGTAGATATTATTGTTATTTTGTTTTCTTTTGATACAAAATCTACTATATTTTTTTCTTTTGACTGAGATAATAATGAAGCTCTGTCTATAGAATCATATATGTTATTTAAATTAACTAAATATTCAATTTCAAATTCTTCAGGAATTGAATTATCTGTATTTGGATATGTACCATTTAATAAACTTGATTGATAAGTAATGTTTTTGTAAATAAATATTACTTTATTATTAAATATATGAATTTCTAAATTTTCTTCGTCATCTGTTAATAATTTAATAAATTCATTAATATTTCTTGATGGAATTACTATATTTACATTATCTTCATATATTTCAGAAAGAGTATAAGTTCTTTTAGCAAGACGATATGAATCTGTTGCAGTACATTCAAGTAAATTTCCTATTATTTTAATATTAATTCCAGTTAATAAAGGTCTACTTTCTTGTGTTGAACATGCAAATATAGTTTCATTTATAATATTCTTAAAATCTAAAGTATTAATAAATAAAGGTTTATCTTTTTTATCGAATTCTATATGTGGAAAATCATTAAGATTAAAACAATTTAAACTATAATTACTATTTTCAGTAGAAATAATTGCTTTATTTCCATCTCTTTCTTCTATTTCTATATTCTCATCTGGAAGTTTTCTAACTATATCAAATATATATCTACCATATATTATTAATACTCCAGGTTCTTTAATATTTAAAATATCTTTTTTTTCTATAAAACTTTCTATTGTTATATCATTATCAGTAGCTGTTAAATATAATCCTTCATTTGTTAAATTAAATTTTATTCCATTAAGTACAGGAATAATATTTCTATTTGATAATCCTTTACTCACAAAATTTAAATTTTCTAATAAAACACTTCTTTTAATTTTTAATTTCATTATTTTTACCTTCTTTCTTATATATATTTTAATAATATTAGTGTGAATAATGTTAATAAGTCTTTTTATATCCTTATTATACATCATTTTTGAATGTTAATAAATTAAAGTTATTAATTTTTATTCACATATTAATTTTTTTAATTCGTTTATTATATTATTTAATTCATTATTATTTTTTAAATCATTATTAACTTTTTCATAAGAATGTATTACAGTTGAATGATCTCTCCCTCCAAACTCTAATCCAATTCTTGATTGTGTTTCTTCTGTCATTATCCTACATAAGTACATCGCAATCTGTCTTGCATTAGCAATAACTTTATTTCTTTTTTTACTTTTTAAGTCTTCAGGATGAAGTTTATAATAATTTGCTACAATATTTTGTATTTTTGTTATAGTATTTTGTGAATATAATAAATTATTTGTATAATCCGCTAAAGCATCCATTGCATCATTTAAAGTATATTTTTTAATATTCATTATTGCAGAGTATGCAACTAATCTTGTAATAGCTCCTTCAAGATTTCTAATATCATTTCCACAATTAGTTGCTATAAAATTGATAATTTCATCATTTAAATGTATTTCTAAAGCACCTACTTCAATTTTATTTTTAATTATTTTAACTTTTAAATCAAAATTTGGTGGATTAATATCAGCTTTTAAACCCCAGTTGAATCGTGTTTTTAATCTATCTTCCAAAAGTTTTAGATCATCTACACTTCTATCACTACATATTATTATTTGTTTTTCATTATCATATAAACTATTAAATGTGTTGGTGAATTCTTGTTGTGATTTAGTAGCAGGTCCTAAGAATTGAATGTCGTCAATCATTAACACATCTACTTCTCTATATTTTTTCTTAAACATTTCAATATAATTTATATTACTTTGATCTTTATCTTCTTTTTTACCAATATTTATAAAATCATTAATAAATTGTTCACTTGTTATATATAATACTTTTTTATTTGAGTTTTCTATTAAAAAGTTACCTATCGCATGTAATAAATGTGTTTTCCCAAGTCCACTTTTTCCATATATAAATAATGGATTATATAATTTTCCTGGTTTCTCAGCTACAGCGAGTGCACATGAATACGCAAATCTATTTGAATCCCCTACTACGAAATTATCAAATCTATATTTTTGATTAAAATTACTATAATATTTATAATCTTCTACAGTATTATCTTCAATATTTTCAATTAAAGCATCTAATTTTTCAACTTTTGAAGGTATTTCTTCTGTTAATAAAACATCTATATCATAATGATTACCTGTTAATTCTAATAAAATTTCTTCAATAACTTCATAATAATGTTCAGAAATATGAATTTTTGATTGTTCATAAGGTACTATTATTTTAACACTTGTTTTATCTATACAATATAATTTAGTTTCTTTAAACCACGTGCTAAAAGAAATAGGAGAAATTCTATTTGATAAAACTGTTAAAAAATCATTCCAAATTACATTTACATCCATAACCCTCACCTCAAAAATATTATATAAAGTTTTCCACATTCATTGTAAAATAAAAATATAGAAAAAGAAAGTGCAAAAAATGTTAACAATATAACCACACAACATATTCACATTTTATCCACACATTTTATTCTATATTTCCAATAAAAATTATACTTATTAACATTATTCACAAAATTACAATTAACATTGTTTAAAAGTTTTGCACATATAATGTTAACAAATTTAAATTGACAAAATCTATTGTATAGTTTATAATCAAACAAGTCAAGAAAAATGTAATGATTTGGAGGAAACAAATATGAAAAGAACATACCAACCTAATAATAGAAGAAGAAGTAAAAAAATGGGTTTTCTTGCTAGAATGAAATCAAAAATAATCTCATCTAGAAGAAAAAAAGGTAGAAAAGTTTTAGCTAGATAAAAAATAAGAAATAATTCAATATTTCTTATTTTTTTATGCTTTTAATTTTCATTTTAAAATATGGCATAATCCCTATTCTTTCAGGGTTATGAATTGGTAGCTGCCAGAATGCATAGTCAGGATAATCATTTCCTTCTATAAGTCCCGGACCTTTTTCATCAATAAATACATCCCATCCCACATATTTAATTTCAGGTACTTCAAGTGCAGCTTCTTTTACTAATTTTATTACTTCTTTAAAATAAGGTATCTGATATCCATCAAATTTAATTTTAGTATCAGGATGATATTCATAATCTTTACCATGTTCTGAATGTGCCCAACCTATAAGTTTTCCAGTGTTAGCATCTACAGGAGTACAAAGCCCATCAAAGCCCATATTGTCAACAAAGTTTCCACCTGATCCAGTTTTAAGTACCAGATATACAATTTCAGGTATATTATTATCAAGTAACGTAACAATTCTTAAGCAATTTACTGCATTTGGATATATTTTATTCATATCTTTATGTTGTTTTATAACCTCTTCAATAATTCTTAAATTTTTCTTTTTCATATAATTATACATTTCAGCAAGTGATTTAAAGTCTTTTTTATTAAGTTTTTCAATACCTCTTCCACTATCAAGATTAAATGGTTTGGCAAAAACTATGTCTTTATCTTTAATAAAATTTTTAAATTCATCAAGACTTGTTTCATCTAAGTCTATAACATCTCTTTTTAAATATTTTTTAAATCTTTTATTAAATTCATTTTTATGATCAAATATATCTGAATAATCTTGATCATTGAAAGCCATTATAACTTTTTTATGTCTTACTCTTGTAATAAAAGTATTTCTGTTTTTAGCTTTCATATTATAAAATTCATACATTTTATAATCATGATATCCTGCACCATATCTTAATGCACACCATATCATATCTATAAACAAAAACAGTTTACTTTTATTTGTTTTTTTATTTATCTCTTCAATTGTTTTAAAAAACGCTTTATAATGCATACCACTAATTACTCTTAATAAATATTTTATTTTACTCATATATCCTCCATAATATTTATAACATAATTTGTCAACTTTGTATAGAAATAACTAAATAATTTTATAGATTTATTGATATTTTTCTTATATTAGAGTAGAATAAATTTATAAATACAAATTGAGGAATTAGTTTATATAATTAGAGAGGTAAAAAATGAAATTTGTTAGTAATAAGGGTAAAAAAGTAAATATTACAGTAGGAAAGAAAGTTTTTAAAAGACACGCTATAAAAACACACTTTGTACAAATTGGTGAATCTTATATAGATTTAATTGAAAATTATGTAGTGCCAATATACGAAGAAGGAGATATAGTTAGTATAAGTGAAAAGATAATTTCTCTTTGCCAAGGAAGAATAATTAGAAGAGAAGATTTAAAAGTAGGTTTTCTTGCTAAATTTTTATCTATGTTTGCATCTCATCCAGATACAGGAGTTGGCGTAGGAGAAGCAATAAAGATGCAATATGCTATTTATAAAGTAGGTTGGATTAAATGCTTATATGCTGCCATAGTAAGTGGAATCACAAAATTATTTGGTAAAAAAGGAAGATTTTATGAAATAGTTGGGCCTGAAGTAAGTGGTCTTGATGGATTTTATGATCATGTATGGAAAGAATATGGAGATATTGGAATAGAAGTACCATTAAACCCAAGCGGAGTATGTGATGAAATATATGAAAAATTAAATATTAAATGTATGATAATAGACGCTAATGATTTAGGTCAAGAAGTATTTGGATATGCTTCAAGTATAAAATATACCGAAAAACAAATGCTTGGAATGATAAAAGATAACCCTAGTGGACAAAGCCATGAACAGACCCCAATTATATTAATTAGAGAAGTTAAGAAGAAAAAAACTGTTAAAAAGAAATAAAAATTATAAAAAGCTAGTGTTTTACTAGTTTTTTTTATATAATAATTTTCGAAGAGGTAAAACTATGAATAAAAAATATATAGTAAATAAAAACGAAGAAATTCAAAAAATCATATCAAAAAATATAAAAACAGTTAATAAATATTTTATTATATATATGGAAAAAAATAGTTTAGATATAAACAGATATTGTATAAGTGTAAGTAAAAAGATAGGTAATGCTGTAGTAAGGAATAGACAAAGAAGAATTATAAAAGAAATCTTGAGAAAAAATAATATAAATCAAAGTATGAATTATGTTATAATATTAAGGAAAGAAATTTTAAATCTAAAATATGAAGATAAAGAAAGAGAATTAATTAGTTTAATTAAAGGAGAAAAAAAATGAGAAAAAAATTAGTTATTTTATTTATATTTGTTATGTTATTTACCACTGGATGTACTAAATCTTTTATGGATGAAGACAGTAATAAAAGGTATACTTCAAATATATTATGTCAACCAGAAACAAAAGAAGTAGAAGAGATATATAATAATAAAGAAAATAAACTTGATATAAATCTTGAAAAACTTCCACAGTGTGAGAAGTTTAAACCAACTTCAGGTGGTTATGAAGGTTTATGGACATCACTTTTTGTAAAACCTCTGGCTTATTTAATTATTAAGCTTGGAATGATAGTAAAATATTATGGTATTTCTATAATGATATTAGGAGTATTGTTAAGAGTTATAATGATCCCACTTACAAATAAATCAACATCTATGAGTAATAACCTTAATAGTGCTAAACCAGAACTGGATAGATTGGAAAAGAAATATGCTAATAAAACTGATCAGGCGTCAATGAATGCTAAAGCAGCAGAGATGATGACAATATATAAAAAATATAAAATCAATCCGTTATCAGGTTGCATATTTGCATTTTTACAAATTCCACTATTCTTTGCATTCCTAGAAGCAATACAAAGAATCCCTGTTATTTATGAAGAAAAACTATGGATATTTCAAATGGGAACCACTCCATCAGAAGCATTAAAAGCAGGGCAATACTGGTATTTAATACTTGTAGTATTAATTATCCTTGCAACTTATTATTCATTTAAAAATATGAATATGTCTATGACAGATGATGCACAAGCTAAACAAATGAAAACTATGAACACATTTATGGTTGTATTTATAGGATTTGCATCCTTTACATTACCAGCAGCAATAGCATTTTACTGGATAGTATCAAACGGATTTACTATAATACAGAATTTATTTAAGAAAAAACAATTAGAACCAAAGAAAATAAAAGAAGTAAAAGTTGTAAAAACGAAAAATAAAAAGAAGTAAGGAAGTGTACTTATATGGAAAAGATAAAATTTGAAAGTAAAAAAGCAGAAAATTTAATTGAAAGTGCTTTAAAAAGTTTAGAACTAGAAGAAAATGATATATTTTATAAACAATCTGAAGAAAAAGGTGGACTGCTTAAAGGTAAAAAATATATCTTAGAAGTAGTTAAAGTCAGTGAAGTAGCTGAACTTGGTAAAGAAATAATTAATAATCTTTTAAAAGGCTTAGGTATTGAAGGTAAAATAGAAATACAAATAAGAAATAAAGTAATTAAATATATCCTTCATTCTGAAAACAATTCGATGTTAATTGGTAAAAGAGGACATATACTTGATTCTTTACAGACATTTGTAAGACAAGCGATATATAATAGATTAGATATTTTTGTTAATATATTAATAGATGTAGAAAATTATAAGCAAAAGCAAAATTATTTCTTAGAAAAAAACGTTAAAAAAATCGCTAGAGAAGTAACATTATCAAAAGTAGATGTTAAACTTGATCCAATGAATTCTTATGAACGAAAATTAGTACACGATGCACTTGCTGGATTTAAATACATTAAATCTGAAAGTGTAGGAGAAGAACCAAATAGATACGTTGTAATAAAATATAACTCATCAAAAGAGGAATAGTTAAAATACATTTAATTATTAAGTATTCCGAAGTAAAAATATAAAAATTATTTCCCGGGAAATAATTTTTTTGACGTTTGCTTA